>CAYWKY010000235.1:0-2305 GCA_964458915.1 uncultured Faecalibacterium sp. | reverse complement strand
GTGTATTCAATGTGTTATGTTTTTGTTTAAATCATTAAAAATATTTATTAAATATTGACAATTCCTTTGAATTAGTATAAAATGTCATACGTAGGGTAATAAAATTCCCGAGTAATTAAGCGAGGAGGAATAACCATGAGCTTTTGGGATACAATTGTTAATATGTTCGGACTCAATCATCTTGTAGAGCTTATTGAATGGATAAAATCAATTTTTGCTTAAATCAGCAGCTTTGACAAGAAACATAAAATTAAGGATAAAAATATTTTTGCCATCTGTCTTTCAACAGATGGCAATTTTTTTATTTTACTCTAACTTGAAGCGGAAGTGAAATAGCTGTTTCCGAGGTTATTGCACCTTCTTCAAAGCACAGATAATACTGATAGTTATCAGGCTCATAATAGAAATCTGTGTCAGAAATAGTGATTGTGCAAAGAATGTCGCCACCGAAGTCTTCACTTATTTCACAGCTGACATCTGCCGGTACCTTTTGAAGGAGTGTTGCGCCGGACATCTGATAAATATATGCCTTTGTGCCTACCGGGTCGCTACCGAAATTATCACCTATAGTCATTGACAATTCAGTGAAAAACTCATCTTGGGGAATTTCAACAAGATTGTAACTGCTGATTTTAAGATATGTTCTGCCATCATTGGCCTTGTCGCCGTTTTTCTTGTCGGTTTTAACAAGAGTGGGTGCGGTCACTGGCTCGGTAGTTGTCTCTTTGGTTGTAGTTTCCTTGGTGGTGGTTTCCGTGGTAGTTTCTTCAGTTGTGGTCTCTGTGGTCGTCTCCGCAGTTGTTTCTTCTGTGGTTTCTTCCTCAGTCGTTTCCTCGGTTGTTGTTTCCGTAGTGGTTTGACGTTCAGTTGTTTCAACTGCCGTAGTTGTGGTTTCCGCTTCGGTAGTTGTTACATCTTCATGCTTTTTGCCTGAGAAGAATATGAGAGCGACGATAAGAGCTAAAACGACAACAAGGGCGAGAACTATAAAATACCAGTGTTTGCCCATTTGGTTGTCTTCTTCCTCTTTCTCCTCGTCGTCGGGGTACTCATCATAGTAGCCGTCTTCTTCATATTCCTCAGGTGCTTCATAGGAATCGAAACGAACTTCGTTGTTATCGTTGGTTATTTCAAATGTACCCGTGTTAAAGGGTGCCGAGCTTGAAATATTCGCCGGCGAGAGGGCATATGCGTGAAGCTCATCGCAGAAAACTGTGGGCGAAGAATATCTTGCAGTGGGATTAAATGCTGTTGCTTTAAAAATCACACTTGCAAGCGCATAATCTGCATTTTGAGGAGCCGGAAAAATGTCACCTCTCATACAGCGAGCGAAAGCTTGTTCTCTGTCCGGCAAAGACACCGGTTGAGGATATGGCGGCAGGAACGGTATACGATTATAATTAAGCAGCTTATATAGCAGTATGCCTAAGGAATATATATCCGAAGAAATGTCTATAGTTGCAGTTTTATTATAAAGCTCAGGGGCAATATAAATAGACGGGTCGTTTGCGTTATGGAATATGGAATCAAAAATTCCAAAGTCACCTAATTTATAATTGCCAAATGAGTCAACATAAATGTTTTCCGACTTAATATCGTGATGAATAACTCCGGATTGTCTGAAGCCTTCAAGAGCACCGCAAATATCCTGACCTAATTTTAAAACTTCGCTTTTGCTTATAGAGTCAAGGGATAAATGTGAGGCGAGTGGAGTCAAAAGCTCCATTAGCATAACAACATAAAAGCATGAGCTTTCACGAATTATGGTAAAATTGTCGAAGCGAACAATGTTTTTGTTGCTCCTTAAAGAGAGCATGGTTTGCATGTTTTGGGTTATTGTTTCCTGCAAAACATTAAGATATTCGTCTATGTTTTGAAATTGACCCGATGATATAACGGCACTTATTTCTTTTTCGCTTGAGGGAAATTTAACGGTTTTAAGTCCCATATAATGAAGTTGACCGTTATCTGTTTTATAAACCTTATAAAACTTTGATGCTTTGCCCTCGGATATTTTTGAGTCTATAAACCAAGAACCGAAAAGCGGCTCTTGCTCTTTAAGCTTTTCTATAGTCAATATGTTTCAGCTCCTTTTTACGCAGTCTCATACACCGATATAATATCACTAATGCTTTGTCAAGTCAAGATTCCATTTTTTTAACAAAAACTTTCTGAGCAAAATATACTAAAAGCCACATTAAGGTTAATACTTTTTTTACAACTCAAAATTCAGTTTCTATTGATTTACGAAGCAAAAAGATGTAAACTATAAAGGAGTGTAAAACTCTGTCGTATAATGTAATAT
>CAYWKY010000234.1:0-2351 GCA_964458915.1 uncultured Faecalibacterium sp. | reverse complement strand
CTTTTCTTTTACTATATCAAAATTGCTCATTTTATTCGCCTCACATTTTCATAAGGGTACCTATACCCTCTTTAGAGAACATTTCAATTAAAATAGAGTGGGGTACTCTGCCGTCAATCATAACCGCCTTTTTAACACCGGAACGAACAGCTTTCTCACAAGAAAGCATTTTAGGAATCATACCACCGGAAATAATTCCGCTATCAATAAGACCGGCAACCTCATCAACTCTAATTTCTGAAATGAGAGTTGACGGGTCGTCAACGTCACGAAGAAGTCCGGGAATATCTGTGAGAGTTATAATATTCTCTGCGCCAAGAGCTGCAGCGATTTCAGCGGCAGCAGTATCAGCATTTATGTTGTAAACCTGACCTTCACTGTCAACACCCACAGTAGCAATTACCGGGATATAGCTCTCCTCAAGTACCTTTTCAATTGGTGACGGATCTATTTCAGTTATTTCGCCAACGAAGCCATAATCAAACTTGTCATCAGTTTTTTTGACACATTTAATCATTGAGCCGTCAATACCGCAAAGGCCTACAGCTTTTCCGCCCTCGTTTTCAATAAGAGAGACAAGATCTTTGTTTGTTTTACCTGACAGTACCATCTGCACCACTTCGGCAGTGTCCTTATCAGTATAACGAAGACCATTGACAAATTCAGATTCAATGCCCAATTTTTTAAGCATACCGCTTATTTCAGGACCGCCGCCATGAACAAGAACTATCTTGATTCCTATAAGTGACAGCAAAATTATGTCGCTCATAACAGCATATTTCAGCTCCGAGTTTATCATGGCGTTACCGCCGTATTTAACAACAACAGTTTTGCCATAGTATTTTTGTATATAAGGCAGAGCGTCAGTTAAGACCTGAGCCTTCATTGCATCATCAATAGCTTTCATAATATCACCTTAAGTTCTGTAGTCACCGTTAATTTTAACATAATCATATGTAAGGTCACAGCCCCATGCCGTAGCATCAAAATCACCTTGATTCATATTAATATCAAGTGTAATTTCGCTCTCTAAAAGAATTTCCTTTGCCTTTTCTTCGCTAAAGGGAATACCAGCACCATGCTCGCAAACCTTAACAGTACCCTTACATGAGGAAATAGAAACCTCTATCTCGTCAACCTTAAAGTCACCCTCTGTATAACCTATAGCGCAAAGTATTCTGCCCCAGTTGGCATCTGCACCGAACATAGCTGTTTTAACAAGTGACGAACAAATTATACTCTTTGCAATTTTCTTTGCTGTTGCTTCATCGGGAGCATTTTTAACAGTACACTCAAGAAGTCTCTGTGCACCCTCGCCATCACCGGCAATAAGTCTTGAAAGCTTAATTGAAACAGCCTTAAGTGCTTCTTTAAAAGTCTCAAAATCTTCACCTTCGCTGTCAACAATCGGGTTTTCAGCTTTACCGTTTGCCATGATGCAAACCATATCGTTTGTTGAAGTATCACCGTCAACACTAATCATATTAAAGGTGTCCTTAACTGTGTCACTGAGCGCTTTTTGAAGAAGCTGGCTTGATATGTTACAGTCAGTTGTCATAAAGCAAAGCATTGTTGCCATGTTAGGGTGAATCATACCTGAGCCTTTGCAACAAGCGCCGAGAGTAACTGTCTTGCCACCGATAGTAATTTCAGTGGCGACCTCTTTGGGCATTGTGTCCGTTGTCATAATAGCCTGAGCTGCATCGTGACCTCCGTTTTCACTCATTTGAGCCGCCAAAGCTTCAGCGCTGTTTTCAATAGGTGTAACATCAAGTGTCATACCTATAACACCTGTTGAGGCAACAATAACATCATTAGCGCTGACTCCCAAAGCCTTTGAAGCGATGTCGCACATCATTTGAGCCTTTTGTACACCATCAGCGTTACAAGTATTCGCATTACCGCTGTTGACGATAACAGCCTGAGCAGTACCGTCAGAAAGATTGTTTCTTGTTACTGTTATAGGTGCGCCATAAACTTTATTTTGTGTGTACACTGCCGCAGCGTTGCACTTGGTTTCGCTGACGATCATCGCAAGATCCTTTTTAGTCTGATTTTTTCTAATTCCGCAGTGAATACCAGAAGCCTTAAAGCCCTTAGCTGCAGTTACACCGCCATCGATATATTTCATAGTCCTACCTCTTTCTTTTACAATGCTGTGGAAATATCAAATCCCATAGCAATATTCATATTCTCAATTGCAGCCGAAGAAGCTCCCTTGCCTAAGTTGTCAAAAACTGAGGTAATAATTACTCTGTCCTCATTGCCGCAAACATGAATTTCCATTTTATTTGTGCCTTCAAGACCTAAAGGCGATAAGAATCCGTTCTCAGGTGCTTTGTGCACTGAAA
>CAYWKY010000233.1:0-2361 GCA_964458915.1 uncultured Faecalibacterium sp. | reverse complement strand
AAAGTTTGGTGGTTTCGATTGGGTGAGTGGAAGTGGGAAGTTGTGGAGCCGCCCCTCGCTTCCCCATTTCACTCACTAAATTAAAAAGAAGAAACTTCCAACTTCGTCAGTAGAAGCTTTTAGGATTTGAGAGCTAAATTTAAAGATTCATTTTAAAACTATATTTTCACATATTTCTTTAAAAACGGGGGCGCAGTCAGTGTTGCCTCCGCTTCCGTTTTCATCCATAACGACAACAATATAATGTGGGTTTTGAGCCGGAAAGAACCCGGCAAACCAAGTTCGTAGCACCTCTTTATCACTCTGATAAATACCGCTTTGCGCTGTGCCTGTTTTACCGGCAAGCTCAATAAGCTCACTGCTTGCTTTTTTTGCGTTTCCGTTTTTGGTGACACTTAAAAGCATCTTTCTAATTTTAACTACTGTTTCATCCCTCAAAACCTTAATAGGTGAAATCGTATTTTCTTTTGTCATAAGTCCCATATAGTTAGTGAAGCCTAATATAAGCTTAGGTTCAACATAATTTCCTAAAGCTAAAACGTGATACAATTTTGCAATTTGTAATGGTGTTGCCGTAAGTGAACCTTGTCCGAATGCAAAATTAGCGAGGTTGCCTTTAATTTTTAGTTCCTTTTCTTGCGGCAGAGTACCACTGTCGGAAATAATCGTCGGTGCAAGCTTATCTTTAGCGCCTAAACCGCATTGCTGACAAAGAGACAATAATAAGTCAGTGTCAACCTTTTTAATTAAATTTATAAAATAAGTGTTGCAGGATTGCTCCAAAGCACCTTTCATATCGACTTCACCATGTGAGGTGTGATTATAACAGGAAAATGTTCTGTCACCGATTGTAATTTCGCCGGTACAATTATATTTTTCATTTTCATTATATCCGTTTTCAAGTGCCGTCGCAGCGACTAAGGACTTAAAAACTGAACCGATGCTATAAGCTTTTAACGCCTTATTTACAAGTGGTGCGTTGTCACTGCTTAAGCTGTCGGCAACATTGTTCTGGTCATATTTAGGATAGCTTGCCATAGCTAATATTTCACCTGTGTGTGCGTGCATAACAATTGCGCAGCCACTTTTAATTTTACTGTTTTCAAGGGCATCTTCCGTTATTTTTTGCACACGAGCGTCAATACTCAAAACAACGCCCGCTTTAGAGGAATATGCGTTGTCATTTACTGTTTTGTCCATACCAGCCATTACTCTGCCGACGGCATCAACATCGAAAGTGACACTTAAACTTCCTGAGCTTTTTTTAAGGTACGCATTATAGGATTTCTCTATCCCGGTAATTCCTTCCTGCCCGGTAGAGTCACAGTAGCCTATAAGATGTACGGCTAAATTATTGTGCGAATATCGCTGTGAAACAGAAAAAGTGCGAATAAATTCGTTGTTAATTTCTTTGCTGACTTGGCAAATAAAAGGATAGCCGTCATCAATTTTTTCTCTCAGCCATTTATCATCTACTTCGTTCTTTAAATATTCATAAGCACCAATACATGGTGTAACAACGGCGAGAAGTCGATTTTCACTTTCAACAAGGGGAGTGTAATTTCTATCATAAATCATTCCTCTTTTTTCGCCTACAATTACAGTTCTCTTGCTTTGATTTTGTAAGACAGACGAAAAATCACTTCGTTGTATGAAGACAATTCGTCCGAGCAGAGCCATAAAACTCAGAACGATGAATATATATAATGAAAGGGTTCTTTTTAGCATATGATCACCATTTATTATTCTTTGAGAGAGTTACATTATAATGTGAAGCAAAAAAATGGAAAAAAATATAACTATTTTTATAAAAGTACTTGATTTTTTTTGAAAACGGACTAAAATATAATTAGCACTCGAAAGAGTAGAGTGCTAATTATTAGCAAACTAATAAATTATTTAATTGCGGAGGTATAAATCATGAATATTAAACCTTTACTTGACAGAGTTGTTTTAAAGGCAACGGAGGTTGAGGAAACCACTCAAAGCGGTTTTATCCTCACAAGTGCATCTCAGGAAAAGCCTCAGTTTTCCGAAGTTGTTGCAGTTGGACCCGGCGGAATAGTTGACGGCAAAGAGGTTGCAATGTATGTAAATGTTGGCGATAAGGTTATCACCGGTAAGTATTCAGGTACAGAAGTTAAGCTCGACGGTGAAGAATACACAATCGTTCGTCAAAGCGAAATTTTAGCAATTGTAGAGTAAGTCAGGAGGTAATATATTATGGCTAAACAGATTATTTATGGCGAAAACGCAAGAAAGGCGCTGCAAAGCGGTATCGATAAGCTTGCAGATACAGTAAAAATAACACTTGGACCAAAGGGCAGAAACGTAGTAATCGATAAGAAATACGGCGCACCT
>CAYWKY010000232.1:0-2364 GCA_964458915.1 uncultured Faecalibacterium sp. | reverse complement strand
GAATATTCTCGAAATGGAGAAAAATGGTGTTGAGTGCTTCGACATTGTAAACTACAATGTTCCCCTTTACAAGATTTGCGACACTTGGAATAAGGTCAATGCAGACGGAATCATTCACATGGATTCAGAATCCTTTGGCGCAACAAGCGTTAATGTTGACACTGCCCTTCCCGGCGATTATAAGCAGGCAAACACTTATTGCACCGATCCGACTCATAACCATATTGACCAGGCAAGACTCGTAGACGCTTCAACAGGTATTCTCTGCGAGAGAACCTTCTACTTCAAGGGTCAAAACCACGAAACAACAGCGAGAAACGACGTTATTATGCGCCTTGCTGTTAGAATACTCACAGACGACTCTTTCAACAGCGTTTATTCCGACCCTGCTTATCCACAGTTTAACTATGGCAGAGATTCAAGAGCAGCTATCTCATTATACAGACAGTGGAAAAACTATAACACAGCTACTCTTGACGAAGAAACTGCAAAGGAATTTATTAAAGCAAGAGACGAGCTTGGTGCAGCTATAGACAGCACCTGTATGCCTCAGGAAGATTTCGCAGCTATAGCTGAAAACTTCCAAAAGGTTGTCAAGAAAATCAACGACAGCAAAAAATCTCCCGAACAATTAGAGCAAGAAAAAGAAGAAGCAAATGAGCTGAATATTAAGAACAAGTTTATGAAGATAATTTCTTCTCTTCTCAGCTTCGCAAGCAAAATTCTTCTCAACCTCTTCGGTGGAAAAGGCTTCGGAGATATACTTAAATAAGCCTTTGGCATAAAACCAAAAACATAAGGGTTTCTTTCGGAATTGTTCCAAAGAAACCCTTTTTTGAATGAAAATGTACTTACCCCATAGCAAATATACCGATTTCCTTTAGGCGAAGTGTCACGCACCGCAAGCTTCGCTTCACTAAAAAAGCACGCTGAGAAGCGTGCCTTTTTTTAATTGATTGTATCTGTTAGCTTACACATGGAATTTGCCCTAATAAGCAAGCTATCCTCTTAGTTTAAGCTACCGAAAAGAGCTTTAATTAAAGCAGTGAAAAACTCCATTACCTTAGAAAACAGTCTCACTATAATGCTACTGTTTGAAGTGCCGGTTTGATCATTGTTTTTGCTTTGAGATGAAAGCCATGAAATAAGACCGTTGGGATATTTTAGTTTAACTGTGTCTCCGTTACCGTCGGTTATAGTCACATCTTTATAATGTGCGCCGTCGTCCATAAAGAAGTCGTGAGTTGCCGCATCCCATGTGTTATGGGTGTCGGGCTCTTTCTCATCGCCTCTGAGATTGTAATCTGGATAATATATCTTATCAAAGGTTACAAATCGACATTCCTCTTTGCAGTTTGAGTTTTTCATAAGATAATCCCAATTGCTTTTAACTGTTACCTGATTTAATGAAATGTAAGTATCATTTTTGCACCAAGCGAACCAAATCGGCATATTAATAAGGCTGTTAAGTTCTGATTTTGTTGGCGCATAAACAGGCGACAGCGGGAAAGCTGCGGCAAACAAATCGGGATATGTGCTTGCCATTCTAAGCACCATTTTTCCTCCCATTGAGTAGCCGCCTATATAAATTCTGTTTGTGTCTATATTGTCCTGATGAAGCTTAATAAAGGAATCAATTGACGACTTGAGTGTAAGTGTGGTGCCTTCCCAAGCTATAGTCACTGAGCTGGTCGGGTATCTGGGCAAAAACAAGAACGCACCCTTAGTACCTTTAAAACGGCTTTGATATTCGTCGCTTGACCAAAGACCTATATTGCAATTTTTTAATTGATGACCGGGATAGTCACCTGAGGAATTGCCATGAAGCCAAATAACAAGAGGATATTTTGTGCTGTCTTTTTCGCTTTTTACAGGCGAATAATAAACATAATCCATTACTCCGGTTCCGGCAACAAACTGTTCGTTAAGGGCATCGATACCCTTGTTCACACTAATAGCACCCACAGGCAGGGTAAAGATTGACACAATAGTAATAGCGCTAATTAACAGTGATAAAAGCTTTTTCATATTATCTCCACCTTTCGTTCTTAATATCACTAATTGAATGATATATTTTTCATTGGCCTTTGTCAATTTTTGTTAGTATTTTTAATTTTTACACAACATTGGCGCAACAATAGATTATATTTAAAGATCTTCTTCAAACTTTTCATCTAAAGAAGCTCCTTTTTCATATTAAGCTGTTTGACATAAGATAGAATATCTTTCCTCAAGTTCCTCATATTGAGTATAGTTTTCCCACTGAGTTATATAATTTTCCGCCTCTCTGTAGGGCTTTGTTATTCTGTTATAAATTGACTCTTTTTTCATGTACTGCTTAAGCTCTCGTCTTTGCTTCAAGGT
>CAYWKY010000231.1:0-2376 GCA_964458915.1 uncultured Faecalibacterium sp. | reverse complement strand
CTAAAAAAAGAAGCACCGAAATGCTTCTTTTATGGCAGGGGCAGAAGGACTCGAACCCTCGGCACGCGGTTTTGGAGACCGCTGCTCTACCAACTGAGCTATACCCCTATATTTAATTGGTGGACCATCAGGGACTCGAACCCCGGACCGACCGGTTATGAGCCGGTTGCTCTAACCAACTGAGCTAATGGTCCATGTCGTTATGCGACTTTGATAGTATATCAAATAGTTGTTAGTTTGTCAAGCTATTTTTATAAAAACATTGAAATTTTTTACAAAATTTAATTTGAGTCTCTACTATTAGTTTACGCTTACTATTGAAGAAGGTTTATATTCTTGTTTGCTCTAAATCTCCACTTATCTTCCATGTTTAACGCAAAAACACATATCTTTACACCTTTTTGCTGCTGGCCTCAAATTGGTGGGAAAATGCCAAAATTAAGCCTATAGTACCGAAAGATAAAGCATCGGCAGAGTACTTAAATGAATTAAGACTCTGCCGTATGTTATTTACTTAAGTATTACATTTCTTCAAGCACTGCTGCACGTTTGTCTGCAAGCTCAACTATCATTCTTTGTTGAAGCTCACCGTGAATTGGATAAAGGATAAATGAAATACCGTAAAGACCTCTTGCCAAAGCGGGGAGTATACAGAAAACAAACCAAATACCCTTAAGAATTGCAGGGTCAGTGTTTGCTGTTGCGTTACCTGCTTCGTCAACCATAGGTACATAGTGAATCCAGTGAAGAACCATACCTGAAAGCCAACCGGTGATAGCGCCTGCAAGCTTTGTGAAATAGCCCTGTACTGTTGTAACAAGTGCTTCGTTACGAAGACCGTGCTTCCACTCCATATAATCGAGAGCGTCAGCTGTAAGAATAGGATTACAAACTTGAATAATCTTGTTGGGAAGACCGGCAATTGTCAATAAAACAATTACACCAATAAGGTTGAGAAGTTTTTTCTCACCAAAGGTACTGCTGAAAATTGCACCGTTGGGATAGCCCAGTATAAACAAAAGTGAATATGCGCCAAGACCGAAAAGGCCTGCAAAAATAGCTGTTGATCTTGCACCGAATTTCTTAACAAGTTTAGCTGCGAGAGGTACCATAACATAGTTTGGAATACCTGTAAATAAGCCGCAGATACCGCCGTTAGCAAGTGAGCCTGTGTTGTTAAGCCAGAAGTAGCTCTCTGTCGCACCGCCGACAGACTTAAAGTTATTAAAGAAGTCTGAAAGGATAATAGCGAGCAAAGGTCTGTTTGTAATAATGTTTTTAATTGAATCTAAAATAGAGGTTTGGTTCATTTCCTCACGGCTTTGAAGGGGAATTCTCTCTCTCATATTAAAGAAGCCGAAAACTGCAAAGCAGGCTGAGAAAATGAGCATGAAATAAGCGAAGCCTTTATAAACGCCTGCATTAGTGATGTTGGAGTTAATTTTTGGCAAAAGCTCAACGAAAAACGGCAGGAAAGAGGGTATCCAAGTACCGAAAAGCTCGAAAAACTTTGTTGTGGTTATGAGATTATTTCGCTCGTTAATGTTGGGGGTAATGTTATAAATCATAAGGTTCCAGGCATTGAAATAGCTCATACCAAGACCGTACAATATAGTCGCAAAAGCAAAGAATGCAGTTTGCTTACCACCGGCGAGATTGGGTGTGGAGAATATCATCCAACCGCCGAGTATCCACAAGGGGAGGGGGAGGATAAAGAATGGGCGAACACGACCCCAACGAGTTCTTGTTCTGTCGATGATAAGACCGGAAAGTGTGTCGTCAACGGCATCATAAACTGTTGCAAAAAGGTTGATGTTTGCGTAAGCCTTAGGGCTAAGACCTGCAAACTGAGTCATAAAGAACTGTTTATTATTTGTTATAAATTGAGACAGATTTTTTTGACCGAAGTTTACCAAAACATAAGCGGCAATTTCTTTTGGGGTCAAATATCTCTTTTTTGTATAGGCTAATTTATCAAGCACTTCTTCTTCGTGGACAGTTTCCTCTTGAAGAGAAGCTGTGTTTACTTTATCTGACATTATATCACTCTTTCAAATGTTTTAATATTTTCTCTAAAGCTCTTATTTCTTGTTCTTTTTAGCGAGAGCTTCTTTAGCTTTTCTGACCTTTTCAGCCTGTTCAGCCTCAGCTTTCTTTTTAGCTTCTGCTCTTTCAGCTTCCTTTTTAATACGGTCAGCTTCCTCTTTTTCTTCTTTTAAACGTACTTTTTCAAGTCTTTCCTTTTCAAGCTCGTCTTCGCTTTTCGTCTTTGCTCTTGAAACAAGAATATTGCCAACAAGTGCAACGCATAAAAGAGCAATATATACAAATATACCCGTATATATTGCTCTTTTATGCGTTGCACTTGTTGGCAAT
>CAYWKY010000230.1:0-2387 GCA_964458915.1 uncultured Faecalibacterium sp. | reverse complement strand
GCACAAAGGGTAAGAGACTTATTCTTCCCAACGCTGAGGTTATGATTCATCAGCCTTCAGGCGGCGCAAAGGGTCAGGCAACCGACATTAAGATTGTGGCTGACCACATTTTAAGAACAAAAGAAAAGCTCAACAAGATTTTAGCTGATAACACAGGCAAACCCCTTGATGTTATCGCTGCCGACACAGAGCGTGACAACTTTATGACAGCTGAGCAGGCTCTCGAATACGGTCTTGTTGATAAAATTCTCTATAAGAGATAACTAAGGAGTTAAGTTTATGGCAAGAGATGGTGACATCAAAGATAAAAATATAAGATGCTCATTCTGTGGCAAAACTCAGGATGAAGTCAGATCATTGATTGCCGGCCCCGGTGTTTACATCTGCGATCAGTGTATTGATCTGTGTCAGTCTATTGTTGACGATATGGAGCATGAGCAGGGCGAAAAGGAAAGTGATCTTGATTTCGCTGCACTGAAAAAGCCACACGAGATAAAGGCGCTTCTCGACGAATATGTTATCGGCCAAGAGCAAGCCAAAAAAGCTCTCAGTGTTGCAGTTTACAATCATTACAAGAGGATTTACACCGGAAATAAAGGCGATGTTGAAATTAGCAAGAGTAATATTCTTATGCTTGGTCCAACAGGTGTGGGTAAGACAATGCTTGCCCAAACTCTTGCGAAAATACTTGATGTACCCTTCGCTATTGCCGACGCAACAACTCTCACCGAAGCCGGTTATGTTGGTGAGGATGTTGAAAACATCCTTCTCAGACTTATTCAAGCGGCAGATTTTGATGTTGAAAGAGCCGAAAGAGGCATTATTTATGTCGATGAAATTGACAAAATAGCACGCAAAAGCGAAAGCACATCTATAACTCGTGATGTTAGCGGCGAGGGCGTGCAACAGGCTTTGCTTAAAATTCTTGAGGGTACTGTTTCAAACGTACCGCCTCAGGGTGGCAGAAAACATCCCCAGCAGGAATTTATTCAAATTGACACTACAAACATTCTCTTTATCTGTGCAGGTGCTTTTGACGGCATTGAAAAGCAGGTTGAAAAAAGAATGGGCAATTCCGGTCTTGGCTTCGGAGCTGAGATTAAAAATAAAGCCGACTATGAAAAGGATAAGATAATGCACAAGGTGGTTCACCACGACCTTGTAAAATTCGGTCTTATTCCTGAGCTTGTGGGTAGATTACCCGTTATAACCGCTTTGGATAATCTTGATGAGAATGCTCTTGTCAGAATTATGTCCGAGCCTAAGAACGCACTTATAAAGCAGTACCAGTACCTTTTCTCAATCGATGGCATCGAGCTTCGCTTTGAGCAAGAGGCTCTCAAGGCGATTGCAGAGAAAACTCTTGAGGCAGGTACAGGCGCAAGAGGACTTCGCTCAATAATTGAAAAGCTTCTTATGGAGTATATGTACGATTTCCCGTCAAAGGAAAAAGCAGGTGTGCTGACTGTAACAAAGCAAACTGTAACCGAGGGCGCACCGCCAATTTTTGAGGAAAAGGATATTTCACAAGTAAAAAATGCAAGGATACCATTACCGAAACGCAAAAAGTCTGAATAATCTATTGACTTTTCATGTTCGATTGTGGTAGAATACCATAGTATAAAAATTTCGGAGGTTTAACTCATGACAGCTCTTCAGTATGTATTAGCAATTGTTATTATAATAGTTTCCGTTATTATCATCGCCCTTGTAATGCTTCAGCAGAGTAAGCAGGAAGGTCTTTCAGGCGCAATTTCAGGCGCAGCAGAAAGCTTCTTTGGTAAGAATAAGGGTAAGACAGTGGAAGCTAAGCTGGTGCTTTTCACAAAGATTGCAGGTTCGATCTTCTTCATTCTTGCGCTTGTGGCATCACTTCTCGTTCTCTTCGGTGCTTAAGGCTTAGAGACAGGTTAATATTGTACGCGTAAAACGAGGCGGTAGGATAATTTTTCCTGCCGCCGAATTTTTTGCTTTTTTGTACTCTGCCGAAAAGGGGAGTGGTGTGATACTTGTCTGCTTTTCTTGTCCTTTCTCTGTTTTTTTACTTTCCCATTTTAGTTGCACTAATTCAAAATTTGTGGTATAATTGTCCAAGAAAAGAGGTGACAGCGTGGCTCAATTAGACGAAAAATCTCTCAAAGCGCATATTAAAGGGGGCGACTTTTACCCTATTTATCTTATATGTGGCAATGAAGATTATTTAAAAAAGCTTTATACGGATATGATTGCGGCAAAAAATGTTGACAGTGCCTTTGAAAGCTTTAACTTGCAAAAATTTGACGGTAAAGGTCTTGACTTAGGCGATGTTTTTGAGCAAGCGAGTATAATGCCTATGATGAGCGACAAACGCTGTCTCATAGTTGAGGATTATAAATTAGAGGGTGCCG
>CAYWKY010000229.1:0-2416 GCA_964458915.1 uncultured Faecalibacterium sp. | reverse complement strand
ATGTGCTTACTTCTGGGTGTGAAATCGTCGGGCGTCAGAACTGTGGGTATGCCCACACCGACACTGCGCCTTATTTCCTCCTCAACTGCGGCGGCAGTGATACCTTTGGAAGAAAGCACACTTGTGGCAACGCTGTCGCCTTCTTTTATAAGACCTGCAAGCAAATGCTCGCTGCCTATATAGGTGTGACCTAAGTTTTCGGCTATTTCAACGGCATAATTAAGGGCTCTGTTAGCTTTTTCCGTAAAGCCTGTAAATTTATACATTGTATTTTCCTCCTGTTTTTGCTGATATTTTATGAGAAGGGGACAATAATAGACCGTCCAAATTGCTAAACATTTTTAGAACGGTCATTATTGTTAGTATTAAGCTATATTAGCTCCTCTTTGATTTTGTGTGCTCTTAAAACATCACGCTCAGAGCTGGTCATAGCTTTGTCTGATTGAGCGTTTAGTGTCGCAGGCTGAAGAGTAACCGTAAGCTCCTTAAGCTTCTCGGCGGGGATCGAGATGATTCCTTCACTCACTCCAACGCGTACATATGATATAAGTCTCATAAGCTCGTCGCTTGTCAGCTTATATGCGCTTTTGAGTATGCCATATGCACGGGAGATATTGTCCAGATAATCCTCGTCTTTTACAAGAGAAGCTCTTGCCTGCTTTTCTTGCGTTATAATCTGCATTGCAATTGAATTTAAGTTTTTAATTGCGGCTTCCTCACTAATGCCCAAAGTTACCTGATTGCTGAGCTGATAAATATCTCCGCTGACCTCTGAGCCTTCACCATATGAGCCTCTGAGAGTAAGACCTAATTTGGCAACAGTTGTGCTAAGACGGTGCATGGCGCCCTTTTTAGTTAAAGCGGGCAGGTGAAGCATAACGCTGGCACGAAGGGCAGTGCCGATATTGGTGGGGCATTGTGTGAGATAGCCTAATTTTTCGTTGAAGGCATATTGAAGACTCTTGCCGAGAACCTTGTCGTATTTTTCAGCGAGTGTATATGCGTCTTCAAGTGAAAGTCCGGGGAGGACACTTTGAATTCTAATATGATCTTCCTCACAAATCATAATGCTGACATCTTCTTCCTCGGAGAGCATCAGGCTTCTGCCGGATGTGTCACAGGCAAATTCGGGGCTGATAAGATGCTTTTCGGCAAGGGAGACAGTTTCAGTTTGAGAAAGTGAAGACATATCTATAAATTTTAAATCTTCGTCTTTTAATATGTCTCGAACCTTTTCACCGACTTCCTTTTTTTGTTCGGGTGAAAGTCTTATGGGGAAAGGATATTGTGAAATGTTTCTTGCCAGGCGTACTCTTGTGCTAAGGCAAATGTCGCCTTCGTTACCTTTGTTGCGGTACCAGTTCATATCAGTTTTCTCCTTTCATCTTTTTGATTTCGTCTCTTAAAATGGCAGCTCTTTCAAAGTTTTGTTCTTCAACGGCTTTTGCCATTTCGTTTTCCAAATCATTTATTTTTTCTTCAAGTGTTTTTTCTTTTGGTACTGTGGCCTCTACAATATTTTCGGGTACAGTGCCTGCGTGCTTTACCTTGCCGTGGATTCGCTGAATCGATGGCAGAAGTCTCGAATAAAATCTGTCGTAGCAGTTGGCGCAGCCTACACTGCCTGACTTTATAATATCATCAAAGCTACAGCCGCATTTTTCACAGCGGTCGAGTCTGCTTTCACCCAAGGGGAAAAGGCTATCCTCGAAAAAGCCTGAGAACAAAGAGGGAAGATTAAATGAAAAATCGTCAAAGAAGTTATTGTAGCCAAGGCTTTGTGCGCAAGCACTGCAAAGATGACTTTGAGTAGCTTCGCCGTTAATTACTCGTTTAATGTGTGTGGTTGCTTCGTTTTTCTTACAGTTTTGACATAACATAAATATCATCCTCCTTAAAAGTTTGTTATTGCATAATTGCAAGAAGCATTTGTTTGAATATGCCGGCTCTGAGACTGTCTCGCATTTCTGAGGGTAGTTCCTTATAATTTGAGTCGCTCATTACCGATAGGATAAGGGCTGCATCACGCTGATTTATAAGCCGATGCCTTAACAGATTTATAATGTGACTTTCTGCTGTGGCTGCATCTAAAGCTGAGCCTATGCTTTTAACCACTTGCAAAAGCAGGGTGTTTTCGTCATAGCTAACTCTTGTTATTCTTATGCAACCGCCGCCACCTCTTTTACTTTCGACTATATATCCTCTTTCGGGAGTAAAGCGTGAAGAAAGCACATAATTTATCTGGCTTGGTACACAGCCGATATTTTGAGCTAAGATGTTTCGTTGAATTTCGATTTCGCTTTTATCCTCAAGCATATCGGTTATCATCTGAGCTATTACATTTGAAAGGTTAATGGTCATCACATCCTTTATTTGACTTTGACTATCTTTGATTTTCATTGTCTTTATTATATCC
>CAYWKY010000228.1:0-2424 GCA_964458915.1 uncultured Faecalibacterium sp. | reverse complement strand
ATATTATTTACTTCTATTGACATTATTGATAGAAAATATTAAAATATGATAGTAAGATTAAGAAAGGAAGCCTATGGCAAATATTAGATTATGAGTGACGAATTAAATATGGACATGGATATAGTTTCAGTTGTTGACGATGACGGCAAGGAGCATATGTTTGAGGAGCTTGACAGAATTGAGCTTGACGACGACAGAAGATATGTTGCTCTTGTGCCTATTTATGAAGATGAAACCCAAATTCTTGATGACGATGGAGATGTGCTTATTCTTAAGGTCATTGAGGAAAAGGGTGAAACTTATCTTGTGCAAATAGAAGACGAAGACGAGTTTAACGAAGTCGGAAATATTATAGAAGACCGTCTTATTGAGAAATACGAAAAACAAGACGAAGAATAATTGCTTGTATCCTGCCCTGTTCGTGTTTTCTGTAATTGTTATAACCCAACACTCTTTTTAAAGGGGAGACGCTTTGTCAGCGGATTGCAGACCTCCCGCATTGCGGACGAAGGGAGCGTGAACCTGACTCGCTATCACCATCCTGCTATTATGCAGGTTATAGACGTTACAAAACGGCAGGGCGGGTGCTTATAGAAGAAAATAGTGACTGCATTTAAGCTTTGCAGTCACTTATTTTTTGCGATATATACAAAAGCTCAGCGAGATTATTTCGCTGAGCTTTTTAAGTATAATCACTTATTTAATTTTGCAAGAAACTACTGAGCTGTAGCTACCGTAAACATAGCTGTTGCCAACCTTTGTGTAAGATCTGACCTTGAAGTAATAGGTCTTACCCTTTGTAAGAGTTTTGCTATACTTAACAGTGTTAGCCTTTGTTGTTGCAAGCTTTGTATACTTACCGCCCTTGCTTGTTGCATAGTAAACCTGATAACCGGTTTCACCTGTAACATTAGTCCATGAAAGGTTAACCTTACCACTCTTTGATGAAGCCTTAAGAGTTACCTTACCCGGAGTAAGCTTGAATGCCTTATTAACACCTGCGGGAGCGTGAGAAATAGTACCATTCTTCTCTGTGTAAGCGATAACAGCAACTCTATAGGTTGTGCCAATCTTAAGTGCTTTACCGTTATAGTCCTTAGTTAAGGTGTAGCTTGTGCCACTAACCTTAGCAACTAATTTACGAGTTGAGCTACCTGATGTCTTGTAAACAAATACTCTGTAGCCTGTAGCATAGGGAACCTTTGCCCAAGAAATCTTTAATGTGCCGCTTGTTGTTGAGGAAGCTGTGAGTGATGTTGTTTTTGCAAGCTTTATAATTTTAAATGTAAGCTCTTGTGTACCACTGTACTTACCCATAAAGGTAACAGTAACCGTGTAGGTACCAGCATCCTTCATTTCTTCGTCTGAATACTCATATTCATAATCAGTGCCGGCAACAAGCTTTTCGCCTGAAATGTCTGTTGCTATAACGCTGGGAGTTCTTACCTTGCCGTTGTAAACAACTACTGATGATGAAAGCTTAACTGTTTCGATAGCATCGATAACATCAGTCATAGTGTCGCCACAATTTTCGCAAATTGAGGAAGCTTGACCGTTTTCGCCGATTGTAGCGGGTGTGATTTGGTCAACATAGTGATGTCCGAGTGCGGGAATCTCCTGAGGAAGAGTGTAAACTGTGTTACACTTTGTGCAATGAGTGCCGCCTGTGTAACCGGGAGTTGTACAAGTGGGAGCAACATAATCTGATGAAACAATGTTACAGCCGCCACCGTTGGGGATTTCCTGTGTTTCAACTAACTTACAATTTGCACACTCTCTGTGCTGTGAACCGTTAGTTTGGCAAGTTGCCTCAACATCTGTTATCCAACCGCCCCATGCGTGTTCGATAACAGGAACTTTTTCTTCCTTTGTTACCTTACAACGTGAGCAGTTATAGAAGTTAAGGCCTTCTT
The DNA here is from genome assembly GCA_964458915.1 of uncultured Faecalibacterium sp. Classification (GTDB taxonomy): domain Bacteria; phylum Bacillota; class Clostridia; order Oscillospirales; family Acutalibacteraceae; genus UBA6857. The sequence continues at coordinate 511 of CAYWKY010000228.1, read as the reverse complement.
TTTCGCAAGTTGCAGCATATGAATTTTCTGCGCTGATAATCCAATCGTGATCGAGAGCCGGGAGTGTTGTCTGCTCCTGAACCCATGCACCGCAGTCTTTACACTTAATACCGTCTGTTACACCGCTAAGTGTGCAATCCGGGTCTGTACCCTTAACTGTTTCAGTGTTCTTATGACCTGTGGGGTCAACTGTACCTGTCTTTGTTTCGCCACAGCTTGCGCACTTATAGTTATTATAACCTGCCTCGGTGCAAGTGGGAGCTTTTGAACCGCCGGCATCAACCCAATCGTGACCTGTTGCCGGGATAACCTTAGCTTCCTTAATGATTGCGTGACAAACTGTACACTCAATACCTGCTTCGTTACCGTCCTGTGTGCAGGTGTTCGGTTTTGCTTCGATAGCCTTTTCAGTGTGAGGAAGCTTTTCAATTTTCTCTGTTATAAACTTCTTACAAACTGTGCAGGTGAACTTCTGTTCGCCTTCTTTTGAGCAAGTAGCCGGAGTTACAAC
>CAYWKY010000227.1:222-2457 GCA_964458915.1 uncultured Faecalibacterium sp. | reverse complement strand
GAAAAAATTGGTATAACAGCAGGCGCATCCACACCTGCACGAATTATAAAGGAGGTTAAAGTTATTATGACAGAGAACTTTAACGAAATGCAAACAAATAAATCGAAGGAGACACAGGATCAGGAGCTTTTCTTAGCTGCAGTAGACAGCATGGATAATACAAGCACAAGTCAGAATGTAGTTGGCGTTGTTGTTAGTATCGCACCCAACGAGATTCAGGTTGATATCGGCAGAAAGTATGCCGGATTCATTCCCAGAGACGAATACAGTAACGACCCCACTGCAGACCCCATGCAGGAACTTAAGATCGGCGACAAGCTCAATCTTACAATCATGTCAACAAATGACAGCGAAGGCACAATGAAGCTTTCAAAGCGCATTTATGACAGAAAAGCTTCATGGCAGACAATCCTTGACGCTAAGGAAAACGAAACTGTTATGGAAGCTGTTGTAGCTGAAGCTGTTAAGGGTGGCGTTATTGCTTATCCTATGGGTTCAAGAGTGTTCATTCCCGCTTCACTCACAGGCCTTGCAAGAAACGAAGACCTTTCAACTCTTGTTAAGCAGAAGGTTCAGTTCCGCATTATCGACATCGACGAGAGAAGAAGACGTGTTATCGGTTCAATCCGCAGCGTTGTTGCTGAGCAGCGTAAGGCTGCTGCTGATGCATTCTGGGCAACAGCTGAAGAGGGCAAGACATACACAGGTACCGTTAAGTCACTCACAAGCTATGGCGCATTCGTTGACCTTGGCGGTGTTGAAGGCATGATTCACATTTCAGAGCTTTCATGGTCAAAGATTAAGCATCCTTCAGAGATTGTAAATGTTGGTGACACTGTTGAGGTTTACATCAAGTCAATCGAAACAAAGGATGACGAGAAGAAGAAGATTTCTCTCGGCTACAAGAAGATTGAGGACGATCCCTGGCAGATCTTCACAAGCAAATATTCAGTTGGCGATGTTACAGACGTTGAGATTCAGGGTCTTGCAACATTCGGCGCATTTGCTAAGATTATTGACGATGTTAAGGGTCTTATCCACATTTCACAAATCGCTGATAGACACATTGCGTCACCCAAAGAGGTTCTTTCAATCGGTGATGTTGTTAAGGCTAAGATTACAGAAATCGACTATGACAGAAAGCGTGTAAGCCTTTCAATTCGTGCTCTCATCGAAAAGGACGAGAATACTGATGTTGAAAATTACGACGAGTACGCTCCTGCAGCAGAGGAAACAGTAGAGGAAGCTGTTGAGGCTGCAATCGAAGCTACAGACGCTGAATAATTAAATCATAAAATTAAGCCACCTTTTTCGGTGGCTTTTTTGGTACGCGGGCGAGCACCTGCGTATTTTTTTGTTTTGTCTCGCCAAATTGAGCATAGTTAATATAAAATATTGATATGAAAACATTTACACAAAAGGATATAAATTCACTATTTTCGGGTCTTTGTTGTTCTCGTTGCAAAAATGAATTTACAATAAATTCTATAAAAGTTTTGGAACGGGATTGCGATATAATGCTCTGTAGTTTATCATGCGAAAAATGTGGGAAAGATTTTGGTGAAATTGTATTTAATTATAACCGTAAATCAGAAAATCATTTGCCTTTAGAGGTTATTGAAGGTCCTCAGCCGATTGATTATGATGATGTGATTTTAGCACATCGATTTATTAAAGAAAATTTGTGATAAAAAAGACCCTGAGTTATCAGGGTCTTTTTGAGTTTTATTTATTTTATTTATTTTATTGTTTTGGAATTAGTCCAGCTTTTGATAAAATTCCGTGAATGTGAGTTGTCATAGCCATTTGAGGATCATATTGGCTAATATCTTCTTTTATTTTGTTTGTCGGAAGATATTGTTCAAATTCGTATTTATATTTTTCATACGGATTTCCATCAATTTTATCCAAAATTAGTTGAGCAGTGTTTGTTACAACTTTATTTTGACCATCCACTGTAGTTGCAGGAATTACAATGCCGAGCATGTCTTTCATTATATTGGTAGGAATAATTGTAGATCCATCTAAACCTATTATAGCTTTTCCTGTATCTTCAACCCAAGCATGTCCGCCTCCGTTAGCAACTAAAATAGGATTGTTTTCACCTACAAGTTTTCCGTATGTTGTTCCGTAATCACTGATTTGGGTTAAATTTCTTGTTAAAACTGTCGGATATGGAAAATCGTCTTTTGTAACTTCTGTTCCGTCAACTAAAGTTTGAGCACTTCCTCTAAG
>CAYWKY010000227.1:0-212 GCA_964458915.1 uncultured Faecalibacterium sp. | reverse complement strand
TTGGTCTTGTTGCCATTCCTTTTAATTCGTAATTCTCGACGACTTGTCTTGAGGCTTTATCAACACCGCAATCGCTGTGTGCAAATGTAAATTCTATGTCTTTTATTTTTACTTCAAGTTCTCTAAAATAGTTGAATATCGGAGCAAAAAAGTCTACGATGGATTTTTCATACATTGCGGATAATTCTTTTTTAGATAATGAACAGCCACCT
>CAYWKY010000226.1:0-2515 GCA_964458915.1 uncultured Faecalibacterium sp. | reverse complement strand
TTGCAAGAGTTTGGGACGCAATCAACGACCCAATGATGGGTATGATTATGGACCGTTTCACAACAAAAAGAGGCAGAATGAAGCCTTACCCTGTGTTCACCGCAATTCCTATTGCAATCCTTACAATTCTCATGTTTGTAAACCCCGGCTTTGACACAAAGAATAAGTCAATTTGGCTTTATGTTTTCGTTGCTGTTATTTACGTCCTGTGGGGCATGATTTACACGGTCAGTGACGTTCCCTTCTGGAGTATGCCTAATGTTATGACACCTAACCCGAAAGAGAGAGGTAACATTATCTCATACGGCAAGACAGTCGGCGGTATTGGCTCAGCTGTTACAGTTGCTCTCCCCATTATTATGGGTTATGTCCTTAAGGATATGGACGTTGAGCAGGCAAACATAATGAAATATGCTATTATGGCTATCTCAATGGCAGTTATCGGTATGCCTCTTTTCTCACTTTCATCCTTTGGCGTTAAAGAGAGAATTGAGCTTCCCAACGCAACAAAAAAAGCCAAGGGCGAAGCTTCATCACTTAAGAGAATATTCACCTGTAAGCCCCTTATGCTTGTTGTAATTTCCGGTATGCTTTCATTCGGTAGATATATGCTTCAAGCAGCTGCACCTCACGTTGCACGTTATGCAGGCTTATATATCGGCAAAAAGCCGGAAACAGTTGCAGAGTATAACTCAAACATCTCAACAGTTGCTCTTGTTATTCAGGTTTGTGCTGCTGTAGGTATGTTTGGTGCAATGCTTTTCCTTCCCAAGCTTTATAAGAAGTTTGAGTATAAGCATATTATGATAGTTTCATGTCTTGCCGGCTTTGTTTCAAGCTGTCTTACACTTGTTATTGGCTGGTCAACAAAGAACCTTCTTATTTGTATCCCCTTCATGATTATTTCAAGCATCCCTCTCGGTGTTATTAACAATGTTTCATTCGCAATGGTTTGTGACTGTCTTGACTTCCTTGAGTGGAAAACAGGCTTTAGAAACACCGGTCTTGGCTCAGCTTGTCAGAGCTTCGTTAACAAAATCGGTAATGCATTTGCAACTGTTATGATCATCGTTATGTATATCGTTGTTCACATCGATGTAAGCAGCCTTAATGTAGGCTCAGGTCAGCAGGTTGTTGACGCTATCAACTCACTTTCAACCACACAGAATTTCGCTATGTTCTGCCTCGTTACAATCGTACCCGGCATCAGCCTTCTTCTTTGTGCAATTCCTCTGTTCTTCTATGATCTTACAGGTGAGAAGAAAAATAAGATTTTCAGTGAGCTTGCTGTACTCAGAAAAGAGAGAGGCATTGAGATTGCCGAATAATAGCTAATCTTAAACTAACTACATATCTACTATATCTGGATTCCCTTCTAACTGGCTTAATGACGAAGAAAAAATTGTTTATAATTTACTTAATTTGAGAGGAGAATTCACTATGACACTTTATACCTATGCTACTTGTATCACGGGCTTTATACTATTCACAGTATTTATGCTGGTATGTCACAAAAAGAGAAGCGTAAAAGGTGTTTTCATTAAAAATATTGTTAGCTATTTTTTCTTGTTCACTAATCTTGCCGCCACGAAAGCAAGCCCTGAAAATTGGAATTATGCTATGGTTTTGCTTCTTGGCGGTGTACTCGGACTTATGGGCGACATTTATCTTGACCAAAAATGGGTTTATCCAAATGATAAGGATAAATATCTTCTCTATGGTTTCATTAGCTTTGGCGTCGGTCACCTCTTTTATATAAGAGCAATGGCTGTAACAGCTGAGCTTGTGGCAAAAGATTTTATTTTGCCTTTGATTTTCGGTATTGTTGTTGCCGGTGGTAACTTGATTATTTCAAAGCCGCTAAATCAGGATTTCGGAAAGTTTAAAGCTGTTGTAGCCGCTTATGGATTCATTCTTTCATTTATGGCAGCTACGGCAACGATTAGCTTTATGAAAACAAAAAGTATTGGATTTTTAATGTTCGCCATTGCCGGCTTACTCTTCTTGGTTTCCGATGTTATTTTATCAGCTATGTATTTCACTGTAGGCAAGGACAAAAATACTGTTCCAAGATTTGTTCTTAACCATGCCACTTATTATGCAGCGCAGTATTTAATAGCATTGACACCTTTATTTATCGGAGTTAGCCTGTAAAATAAGAATAAACAAAAATTAGCAGGTCGCTACAAAAAGTAGTGACCTGCTCTTTTGCTTTAAATAAACGTATGAATTAGAAAATAATGTGAATCCATGCCTTTGTGAAAGCTTTTGTGAGTGCAAGAGCGATTGTTGTAAAAACGTAAGTAAAAAGCATAATGACATCTCCTTGAAATTTTGTCAGAGATTAACCCTGCGGTTATATTATATAAAAAGTTAGCGATAATTGCAATAGCTTATTCAAAAAAAGTTAATATTTTGAGCGATTGAGGTAATAGCGATACAGTTTTAATTTATATATAGATAGTTTTTTCGGAATCTTTAATGATGTGTGACAGGGTAGAAGAGGACAATGAGA
>CAYWKY010000225.1:0-2515 GCA_964458915.1 uncultured Faecalibacterium sp. | reverse complement strand
TGGGGGTATATTTTATACTTGCAATTTTTCTTAATAATTGGTAAAATGTAATGAGACTATATCGAATGGAGCTATATTATGAGCCCTAAAAATACATATTGCAAGCCTACATTTATGAATATACCTCAAGAGAAAAGAGAAAAGATACTCTCTGTGGCAGCTAATGAATTTGCAAATCACGGCTTTGAGAACGCCAATATTAACACTATCGCAAAAAAAGCTCAGGTTAGTGTAGGTTCACTTTATAAATATTTTGACACGAAAACAGATCTTTTTATGATGAGCATGCACTATGGCATTTCTAATCTCGAAATTATAGTTGATTCTGTTGTTAATTCAGACGAGGATGTTATGATTCGTCTGGAAAAGCTTATTCGTATAGCTATTGAGTATTCACGCCGTAACAGTGTACTTATTAAGCTTTACAATGTTTGCACAAATGAGTGTAATAAGGCTCTTGCGGAAAAAATAGCGAGAGATATGGAAACTATCACAGCCGAAGCCTACAAAAAGACTATAATTCAAGGTCAGGTAGCGGGTGAAATAAGAACGGATATTGATCCGGGAATGGCAGCTTTTTTAGTTGACAACCTTTTGATGAACATTCAGTTTTCTTATGCTTGTGATTATTACTGTGAAAGATATAGAATTTATGCCGGCGGCGACATCTTTGAAAAGGATGAATTTGCCGTTGAAAATATTTTACGCTTTATTAAATCGGCGCTTAAAATGGATACGGCTAATAAATAAAAATTAAAATCCGGAAAGGAATGTATAAAAATATGAAATATGCACTTGCCTATGATATTGGTACCACAGGTGTAAAGACCTGTTTATTTGAAATCGACAAGTCAATTAAACTTATTGCTGACGCTATAGAGGGTTATGAGCTTTATGTGTTACCGGGTGGTGGCGCAGAGCAGGATCCTGACGAATGGTGGGACGCAATGTGTAAGACCACAAAGGAGCTTTTCACAAAGACAGATGTTACACCTGACATGGTTGACGGTATATCCTTCTGCTCACAGGCTCAGGGTCTTGTTTTGGTTGACAAAGAGGGCAGACATGTCAGACGTGCAATGAGCTATATGGATCAAAGAGCGAGAAAAGAGCTTAAGGAGCTTATGGCTTACGGCCCTCAAATTGCAGGTGCAAACATTCCGAAGCTTCTTGTTTCACTTCAAAAAACTGGTGCTGTTGCCGCAAGCGTTAAAGACCCTGTTTATAAGTATAACTGGGTTAGAAACAACGAGCCTGAGGTATTCAGCAAGGTACATAAATGGTTAGATGTTAAAGAGGCACTCATCGCAAGAATGACAGGCGAGTTTGTTATGACTGAAGACTCTGCATTCGGCACATTGCTGTTTGATATTAACAAGAAATGTTGGAGTCCTCAAATTGCAAAAATGCTCAAGGTTGACATGAATCACCTTGCAAAGCTCATTAAATGTACCGATAAGGCAGGCGAGCTTACAGCTAAGGCTGCTGCTGAGCTTGGACTCAAAGAGGGTACGGCAGTGTACGGCGGCGGCATGGACGCATCACTTATCGGCGTTGGTGCAGGCGCAACCAAAAACGGTGACACTCATGTTTATATGGGTACTTCCGGTTGGGTGTCAACTGTTGTTGACAAGAGTATTGTTGACGCCAGCGCAATGATTGCAGCTGTTGTCGGCGCACAACCCGGCTACTACAACTATTTTGCCGAGCTTGAAACTGCAGGCAAGTGTCTTGAATGGGTTAAAAATCACTTGGCACTTGACGAAATCGGCATTTATCTTAAGAAAATCAATGTCGCAGAGGATATGGAAAGTGAATATACTAACCTTTATCAGTATCTTTCAAGTGTTATTGAAAAGGTACCGGCAGGCAGTAACGGTGTAATATTTGCTCCCTGGCTTCACGGCAATCGTTGCCCCTTTGAGGATCCCAACGCAAGAGGTATGTTCTTGAATCTCAGCATTGAAACAGGCAAGAGCGAAATGATTCGTGCCGTTATCGAAGGTGTTTGTATGCACATGAGATGGATGCTTGAAACTCAGGATAAGAAAACTAAGACATCGGATACCATTCGTTTCGTCGGCGGTGGCGCTCTCAATGACAGCACAAGCCAGATTTTGGCAGACTGCACAGGAAAGAATGTTGAGGTTGTTACCAGTCCGCAAAATGTTGGTGCCGTTGGTGCAGCAGTTGTGGTTGCTGTTGGTATTGGTGTTATTGATAACATCAGCGATGCCGGCAAGCTTATTGCACCCGAAAAATCATTCGCTCCCAACAAGGCTGACAAGCCGATTTATGACAAGAACTTTGAGGCTTACAAGGCTATTTATGGCGCAAACAAGAAGATATTTAAGCTTCTCAACTCAGATAGATAAAAGATTAAAGCGACTCCATTTTGGGGTCGCTTTTTGTTGCTGTGAAAAAAGAAAAGTGAGTATTCACCGTTTAATGAATACTCACTATGGTCGGAGTGACGGGACTTGAACCCATGGCCTCTTGGTCCCGAACCAAGCGC
>CAYWKY010000224.1:0-2516 GCA_964458915.1 uncultured Faecalibacterium sp. | reverse complement strand
CATCATCATCCCCAGCCTGAGGTTTACTATTATCAATTTGATAAGCCACAGGGCTTCGGTGCTTGCTTTGTTGGCGACAATGTTTATAAGAGCATCAACGGCAGTGCATCATATATCACTGACGGAAACGACCACCATCAAGTTGTAGCTCCCGGCTATGAGATGTGTTATGTTTGGATGGTAAGACATCTTGACGGAGACCCATGGTATAAAACCTCACGCTTCTACGCTAAAGAGCACGAGTGGCTCACTAAAGCCGACTGATGCAAACCATTGATGAAGCTCTAAACAAGCTTAAGAAGTCAAAATTCCGTTCATCGTTTCATTTGAGTGAAAAGGACAAGGTTTATATAAAAGAAAAAGGCATGGACACCATACGGCTCCACGCACATGATTTTATTTCTTCACGCCTTGCCCCGGCTGAGATTCCTAACGACGGCAAGCAAACTCCAATGAAAGGACATCCCGTTTTTATCGCTCAACATGCCACCGCCTGCTGCTGTCGAGGTTGCCTTTATACATGGTACAAGGTAAAGAAGAATAAGCAGCTAAGTGAAGCCCAAATTCAAAAGATTGTCAATTTGATTGTGGCATGGATTGAAAGTGAGATAACACAAAATTGAAGGAGCTGTAAAATTTTGCATTTTACAGCTCTAATTTATTTTTTATAGCTCTATATAGTGCGGGATAATATCCTCATAATGCCCATCCTTCATTAAAAAGCCCTTTGGGATAACTCCAAGTTTAACGAAGCCTAACTTTTCATAAAGCTTTAGAGCAACCGTGTTTGTGGCAACCACAGCGTTAAACTGTAGGATTTTAAAGCCCTTATTTTTACCTTGTAAAATAGAATCTCTCACAAGGCTTTCGCCTATGCCCTGACCTCTCGCTTGAGATAAGACAGCATAGCTGCAATTGCAAATATGTGAGCATCTGCCCACATTGTTTGGGTGAAGGATATAAAGTCCCAATATTTCCTTTGTTTCCTCATTCTCGGCAACACCGCAATAGGTTTGAGAAGAAAAAAACTCACTCGCCATTTCTCTTGTCAGCTCATGGTCTTGAGGAAACGCTATCCCGTCTGACACGACCTCATTCCAAATAAGTCGCATTTTGTCTATATCTTTTTCTATGTATGCTCTTATTGTTACACTCATATTTTGCCTCACTTAAATGGGAACATCTTTCTAAAACGCTTTTGCCATGTGCGAAGATAAGCGCTAACAAACATAGTCAGCATAAAGTCAAAAGCTATAAATGTAATATTGCCTAAACCTAAGGTAACAGGTATGGCATATTTTGCCAACCAGCCTGTTTCGCCCTCAATGTCTAAAAATTCTTCCATAGGCATACCGAAAACCTTAAGCATAATAAATGTGGCAAGCAAAACTGAAATATTAAACAAAACTATTTTGATAATATATTCCAACGCTCTCGGCATTCTCTTACCCTCGATAATTGCCTTTAAAATGGGATAATTGCCGAAAAAGCACACATAAAACACAGCCGCTTCTTTATTTGGAAGAATCATAAGACTGAGAATTGATACGGCAATAAAAATACCTGTTGCCCATTTTTTATCCAGTTCTATTACTGTGAACATTATAAGTATTCCGGCAAAGGCAGGCAGTGCATATGTCCAAAGTCCCATAACTGTTGGGAGCATAAGCACAACGGACAACGCTGCCGTCATTCCGCCGATTGCAATTTTTGCACTCTGACTCATTTATATCACCTCAACAGCATGGAATAAGGTCGCCACCGAAACATTCGCAGCAACAGTCAGCGCAAAGAAGGCCTTGACAAAGGCTACAGCCGTCACAGTCTCCACCTGTGTTGTGTACCCCTGATGTTCTAAAGCCACCACTTCGCTGATTGCTCAGGTTTTCATAAGCATGTCTATATTCAGCGTTATTCGGCTCCATATTATAAGCTGTTGAAAAATATGTGAATGCCTGATCCGTCCAACCTCTTTGATAATTTATCTGACCCTTGAGATAGTACCACTGGGCATCTCTTGTATTGGGAGACATATTTTCAAGAATCTGCTCTGCGGCATCTAATTTTCCAAGGCGCATATAGTCCTTAACCTGGCTGTAGCTGTTAAAACCATAGCCTCTTGAAGATGAGCTGTTTGAAGCGCCTGAAATTATAGCGTCATAGGCTTCATTGATTTCCTGCATTTTTTCATTTGCCACATCAGCAAGAGGGCTACCCACATAATTATCCGGGTGATATTTTTTGGCAAGCTCTCTGTATGCCGCCTTAACCTGGTCTTTAGAGGCACTTCTCGGCACTCCAAGAACTTCATAGGGATCTCTCATTATTATCGTTTCCTTTCGATTTTTCTTTGTTTAATATATTATCCAAAACCTTAAACATACCGTCAAAAATTATATTTTCCATTATAGGTGTCATTGTTTTGTTTTCTTGATTTTCATAAGCCGAAGCGAAAAAAGCTCCACACATATTCATTGTACCCGCCACAGCCGCTTTAATGCTTTCAACAGTTTCTC
>CAYWKY010000223.1:0-2562 GCA_964458915.1 uncultured Faecalibacterium sp. | reverse complement strand
AAATGAATTTTCGCACTGATCTTGCCATAGAAAGGCGAGAATATAAAGAAAAAGAGAAGCTTGACGGAGTGCTTAGCACATTTAAAACCGATAACGGTGTGAAGGTGACAACTATTGAGATAATAAACGAAAAGGGAGAAAAGCTCTTGTCTAAACCGAAGGGAAAGTATATTACCGTTGAGACCGACTCCTTTGAATATGGCAGCGACTATTTCTTTTCGGCGGTTGAAGCGGTGTCTAATCAGCTTCGCAGACTTTTGCCTGAAAAGGGGAGCGTGTTGGTCGCCGGCTTAGGCAATGAAGACATAACTCCCGATGCTTTAGGCCCGAAGACACTTTCACTGCTTCTTGCCACAAGACATATTGACTCTGAGCTTGCGGAAAGCTTAGGTCTTGGCAAACTTAGGAATGTTGCCGGAATAATTCCGGGAGTGCTGGGAAAAACAGGAATAGAGACAGTGGAGATAATAAGCGGTGTTGTTAAAAAGATAAAACCTGCCTGCGTTTTAGTTGTCGATGCTCTCGCTTCAAGAAGTACGGCACGACTTGGAACTACCGTGCAAATGTGCGACACCGGTGTTGAGCCGGGCTCAGGTGTCGGCAACAAAAGAAAGGGCATAAAAAAAGAAACACTGGGTGTACCTGTTATCGCCGTTGGTGTTCCGACAGTTGTCGATGCGGTCACAATGGCTCTTGATGTGATTGAAAGCTCCGATATTGATGTGGGCGAAAAGGAGTTTATGAAAAAGCTGCGTGAACAAAAAGGTATGATGGTGACTCCTAAGGAAGTGGATAACCTTATTGATAAAGCGGCTCATCTTATAGCTTTGTCAATAAACAGAGCCTTGCAGCCCAACTTGGCTATTAAGGATATTATGGCAATCGTGGGATAAAAAAGCTCTCAAATGAATAAGCTTATAGAAGAAAAAACTTAAGCTTAGGGAGTTATAGCCATGAAAATAAAAAATGAAAGAACTATCAAAACCTTGTCGGCTGTTTTAGCTTCGGCTCTTATAATTGCTTTGGTAATTATTTTCAGTGATGTGTTTATTTATGCCGCTTCTCATATAGTGCTTTTAAGCGCAAAGACTTATTTGCCCGACGAAGGTGTTACATTGCCTACATTTTCCACAGCGGTACACGACGAGACGAGGCAATCAGAGCAAAGCACCACCGCCGCCGAAGAGACAACTCGAAAGCAGAAAGAAACCACTACCGCAAAACAGGTTATAAAATATACCCGGGACGATTTTACGAAAACGCCTGAGGATATTTTAGATATTATTTCGCAAAAAAAGAAAACTGCTGACAAAGATAAAAAAGACGGAAGTATAAGTGAAAAGCAGTATAAAAATGATGGTGTCACCGACTCCTACGGCAGAGTACGGGTAAAAAACATGAATAAAACAGGCATCGACATAGAAAAAAAGCTAAAGGAAAAAATTGATTTAAGCGTTACTAAAGATAAACCCTCGGTGCTGATATTTCACACTCATACAACAGAGACATATCAAATTCTTGACAGAGGCTTTTATGAAACAGGCTTTTTGACTCGCTCAAAGGATAGCAGCGTTAACATGGTCAGAGTCGGCAAGGCTATTTGCGAAGAAATAGAGAAAGCCGGCTATAAGGTTATCCACGACACAAAAATACACGATTCTTCCTATAACGGAGCCTATGCTCACTCAAGAGAATCAATTGAGGAGATATTGAAAAAGAATCCCACAATTCAAATCGTTCTCGATATTCACCGTGATGCTATTCAGCTTTCCGACGGCACTAAAATTAAACCGACAGCGAAAATTTTAGGTAAAAAGGCGGCGCAGGTTATGATAATAAGCGGCTGTCAGGAGCAGGGCAACCCTATAACAAATTTACCCGATTGGCGATATAACTTGACCTTTGCCGTTCACCTGCAAGATAAATTAGAGGAGCTTTACAGCGGAATAACTCGGCCTTTATATTTTTGTCCCAGAAGCTATAATATGAATGTAACTCATTGCTCACTGTTAGTTGAGGTCGGTTCCGATTCCAACACTTTAGAGGAAGCGGTGTATACAGGTAAGTGTATAGGCTCAGCTCTAAGTGAAATTTTAAAGGAGTATGATGAGGACAATGAATGATGAAATGAAAAAACTTATCTCTCGCTTTCTTTTTGCCAGTGTTTTTATATCGTGTCTAACCCTGTTTTTTGCCGGCTCTATAACCGCCAAGCAAAGAAGCGAATATAACTCATATCGAACACAGTACACCCTTTTAACCATTAAGACTCAAGATTCACAAATAGATTTGAGCTTAGACGAAAAAAATTACACATTAGACCTTTCGGGATTTAAAAGCTTAAAGAAATATGAAAATCTAATATATTTAACGCCTATTTCCCCACTTTTTTTCTGCTTTGAGTGTGTTTTTAACATTTTTTATGATTAAAGGCTTGACATATAAGTCAAACAGTGATAAACTCATCTCAAACCGAATGGTTCAATTAAAAATAGAGGTTGCGGTTTGTTATCAGTAGCTCTGCCAAAACGAGGTTCTCGCAATGCCGGGCAGTGTGAAAGG
>CAYWKY010000222.1:0-2578 GCA_964458915.1 uncultured Faecalibacterium sp. | reverse complement strand
TAAAATAATATCAGTTAATTTAAACTGAAGGAGAAAGCAATATGGCAATTTTTAAATCATTTAAAGCTGTTCGTCCAACTGAAGAATATGCACATTTGGTGGCTGCTTTGCCCTACGATGTTATGAACAGCGAAGAAGCAAGAGAAATGGTAAAAGGCAATCCTTACTCATTTTTACATGTTGACAAGGCTGAAATTGACCTTGATAAAAGTATTGATATTTATGACGAAAAGGTTTATCTTAAAGCTTCGGAAAATTTGAAAAAATTAGAAAGTGATGGCATCTGTAAGCAAGATACTGCCCCATGCTTTTATATTTACCGTCAAATTATGAACGGCAGAAGCCAAACCGGACTTGTAGGCTGCGCTTCAATTGACGACTATATCAACAACATAATTAAAAAGCACGAATTTACAAGAGCCGATAAAGAGGCTGACAGAATAAGACACGTTGATTACTGCGACGCAAACACAGGTCCTATTTTCCTGTCCTACAGAAAAAATGACGGCATAAGTTCGCTTATCTCCTCATGGAAAGACAGCCACAAGCCTTGCTATGATTTTGTCACCGAGGACGGAATCGACAACACTGTTTGGGTCATTGACGACGATGACATTAACGCAAAGCTTCAAAAGGCTTTTGACGATATAGATTATCTTTATATAGCTGACGGTCATCACCGCTGTGCCAGCGCAGTTAAGGTTGGTGAAAAAAGAAGACAGGCTAACCCCGACTATACCGGAAAGGAAGAATTTAACTTTTTTCTTGCAGTAGCATTTCCGGAAAATGAGCTTGAAATAATGGACTATAACCGTGTTATGAAAGATTTGAACGGTTACACCTCAGAAGAATTTATGGCTGAAATGGGCAAGAATTTCACTATTGAAGCCTACAACGGTGAAGGTCAATTTAAGCCATGTGAAAAGCACACTTTTGGTATGTATTTAGATAAGAAATGGTATAAGCTGACAGCTAAAGAGGGTACATATGACGAAAACGACCCGGTTGGCAGACTTGATGTTTCAATTCTTCAAAACAACTGCATTACCCCTGTTTTTGGCATAGAAGACCCCAGAACGGACAAGAGGATAGATTTTGTCGGCGGAATAAGAGGTCTTAAGGAGCTTGAAAGAAGATGTGAAGCTGATATGGTTATTGCTTTTTCTATGTACCCGACTTCACTTGAGGACTTAATGGCAATTGCCGATGCCGGCAAGGTTATGCCACCGAAATCAACATGGTTTGAGCCTAAGCTGTTAAGCGGACTTTTCATTCACAAGCTTAGCTAAAATAGAAAGAGGCATATTATGACACAGAAGTTATACGATGCCGACAGCTACCTTACGGAATTTGACTGTAAAGTTACATCGCTTTACAGCGACAATGATTATATTTACATTGAAACTGACCGCACGGCCTTCTTTCCTGAAGGTGGCGGTCAGACTTCCGATATAGGTGAGCTTGCCGGTGTCCATGTGGAAAATGTACAGTTAATCGACGGCAAAATCATACATTTTGTGAAAAACTCTGAGGAAAATGCTGAAAAGTTTAAAAATTGCGACCATATTTGTGGAAAAGTTGACTTCAAAAAGCGTTTTTCTGATATGCAGCAGCACTCAGGCGAGCATATTTTCTCCGGAATTGTAAATTCATTATATGGCTATAACAATGTGGGATTTCACCTTGGCAACGAAATTGTCACTCTCGATTTTGACGGTGAGCTAAATGAAGACGACATCTGTAAAGTGGAACACCTTGTCAACAAAGCTATATGGGACAACCGTGAAATTAAGATTCTATTCCCCACAAAGCAGGAGCTTAAAGATATAAAGTACCGCAGCAAAATTGAAATTGAGGGTCAGGTCAGAATAGTTGAAATCGACGGAATTGATGTTTGCGCCTGCTGCGCCCCTCATGTTAAAATGACAGGTGAAATTGGCTTAGTTAGAGTTGTCAATTTTGAGCGATATAAGGGCGGAACAAGAGTCAGTATTCTTTGTGGCGAAAGAGCATTATTTGATTTAAGGCATAAGCTTAAACAAAATCGTCTTGTGTCAAACCTTACCTCATCTAAACAGGACGAAACAGCAGCCGCCGTCGAAAGACTTAAAAATGAAAACGAAAAATTAAAATATGACATTGTGGGTCTTACAAGGGAGCTTCTCACACTCAAGAGCGAAAGCATAAAAGAAAGGGACAAAATTATTATCTTCGACGAAAAGCTTCAAGGCAAGCTTTTACAGGATTTTGCAATATCGCTTATGGATAAATGCGAAAGCTTTGCCGCTTGTTTTTGTGGCGAAAACGGCTCATTTCGCTATTGTGTCGTGAGCAGTAAAGTTAATCTGCAACCACTCGCAAAGGCCTTAAACGCTGCTTTTTCGGGCAGAGGCGGCGGAAAACCGCAAATAGTTCAAGGCAGTATCAACGGCAGCAAAGATGAGATAAGTGAGTTTTTAGAGAGGTACTGTTAAAACGAATAAAATTGAGCATAGGCTACCAACTAAGGGCAGCCTATGCTTTTGCTTATTTACTTATTAAATCAATATATTCTTCTAAACAAAGATTCTTTTCATAC
>CAYWKY010000221.1:0-2604 GCA_964458915.1 uncultured Faecalibacterium sp. | reverse complement strand
ACTTAAGATTGGTTTCTCACATAATCAAAAAATACTATGCCGCCTACGACGAACAAGAGGACCTTATTTCTATTGGTACTATCGGCCTTATCAAAGCTATTGACAGTTTCGATATTCATAAAGGCGCACGACTCGCCACCTATGCGGCAAGATGTATCGAAAACGAAATTCTCATGCACTATCGCTCAAGAAAAAAGGACGCTAACCTTATTTCTGTCAGTGAGCCAATTGATACCGACAGCGAGGGCAACACCTTGACACTTATTGACATTATCAGCACCGATGACACAATTTGTGAGGATATTGACCTGAAAAATAAAACTGCCCAGCTTTATAAATTAGTCGAAAGTCTCACAGATGAGCGCGAAAAGGAAATTATTATCAGCCGCTACGGTCTTTATAATCAAAAGGAGCTGACTCAAAATGAAATCGCTAAAAAAATGGGCATATCTCGTTCTTATGTCTCAAGAATAGAAAAAAGAGCCATTGGTGAACTTCGTGAGAAATTCAACATTGACTCTTAAATATTGTTTTTTAGTTTTTCGGCGGTCGCTCAAATGAAATTTTACCCATTTTTCCCCCGCGGTACTCATCAAGAAGCATAACGGAAACACGCTCTGTGTTCACCTCGCCACCCTTTATAAGCATTCCACGTTCCCTGCCGATTTCCTCTAAAATCTCCCACGGCATAGCCTGGTGGATATCGGGAATATTTTTAAGCTTATACCTACCTGTGAGCTTATCCTCATAGCCGTCGAGAAGCACCTCAATGAGCCTGACAGCCATAGTTTCAATGTCGGTAACCTCATCTTTGACCGAGCCGATAAATGATAATCTGTCGCCAACCATAGGGTCGTCAAATTTCGGCCAAAGTACACCCGGAGTGTCGAGAAGCTCTATACCCGAACCAATGGCAAACCACTGATTGCTCCTTGTTACACCCGGCTTGTCGGCAACCTTAGCTCTGTTTTTGCCTGCCATACGATTGATAAAAGAGGATTTACCTGTGTTAGGTATGCCGACCACCATCATTCTCAGCGCCTTGCCGGGCATGCCACGCTCTTCATTTTTTTGAATTTTATCCTTTAACACTTCTCTTACAAGTGCGTGGTACCGATTAAGTCCTTTACCGCTACGACAATCCACAGCTAAAGCGTATTGACCTTGACTTTTAAAATAATCTATCCACTGCTTTGTGATATTATCGTCCGCCACATCGCACTTATTTAAAAGAACTATCCTCGGCTTGTTTTGTGTCAGCTCGTCAAGCTCCGGGTTGCGGCTTGAATAAGGTATTCTCGCATCTAACAGCTCTGTCACCGCATCAACAAGGGGCAAGCTCTCTTTTATAAGTCGGCGTGTTTTCGCCATGTGTCCGGGAAACCACTGAACGATTTGCTTTTGTTGACCTGCCATAATACTCCCCTTTCTTAAAATAAGGACTGATAGTTTATACCAGTCCTTCAAGCTATAATATATAATGTTAAGCTACAGTCCATTCAGACGGGCTGTAAAGCTTTGTTTGTCCTGTGTATTCATCAACCGAAAACAGCTTAAGCTTCACGACACCTAAAATGTACTCCTCTTGAATAAAGCCTATCATTTCGCTACGGCTGTCAGTTGAGCCTTGCCTGTTATCGCCCATTACAAAAACATGACCTTCCGGCACTGTAACCGGGAACTCGATGCCTTCATTGTTAAGGGTGAGATTATTAATATATGGCTCCTCAAGGAGTACATCGTCAACATAAACGTCGCCTGTGTTAAAATTAATGTCAACAACTTGATTTTCTGTGGCAATGATTCTTTTAACAATTGGCTCATCAAAATCGTTGGGTTGAGTTATAATTACCACTTGACCGTACTTCGGCTCATTATCATAAGCGGACACAATAAGCCAGTCTCCGTCGTGAAGTGTCGGTACCATTGACGAGCCGACAACACCAACAACTCTAAAAAGAAAAGTGAATATCAACATTATAGTCACAAGAGCTGTTGCAAGCACAGAGGACATATCATAAAAATTAATGGCAAATTTATCTTTAAAGGTCAAGCTTTCTTTGTTCTTTTTGGTTATATCTTTAATCATTACAGATGTTCTCCTCAAGTTGATATAGAAATTCTATAGTGAATAGTATAAAACAAATTAAAAAATAAGTCAATAAATTTACACTAACAATTCAGATAAAAAAACAAAAGGAAGGCTTTGCCTTCCTCTCATTTGCGTTTCATCAACCAAGCTTTTCTTTAACCTTAGCTGCCTTACCAACTCTGTCACGAAGGTAGTAGAGCTTGCTTCTGCGAACTTTACCGTTTCTGATAACTTCAACCTTTGCAACATTGGGTGAATGAACGGGGAATACTCTTTCAACACCTACACCGTAGGAAACACGGCGAACTGTGAATGTTGATGAGATGCCACTGCCCTTAAGAGCAATGATAGTACCCTCGAAAACCTGAATTCTTTCTCTTTCGCCTTCGCGAATTTTAACGTGTACACGAACTGTGCTACCAACGTTGAGTTCAGGTGCTTCAGCCTTAAGGCTTGAGTCTGAGATGAGTTTGAGTTTGTCCATTGGTTTTTATCCTCCTAAATTCTGCCAC
>CAYWKY010000220.1:0-2645 GCA_964458915.1 uncultured Faecalibacterium sp. | reverse complement strand
GAAAGACTTTGGCAAGATGCAAAAACTATTGACATATCCGACATAACGGAGTAATATTAAGAATTGAAATAATTAAACGGAGTGATAAATTTGAACTACGATTTTAAAATCAGTGAGAAAAAATGGCAGGATAAATGGGAAGAAGCCGGAGTTTTCCACGCTCAGGACGGTTCTGACAAGAAAAAGTTTTATGCTCTTGTAGAGTTCCCATATCCCAGTGGCGCAGGTATGCACGTTGGTCACATAAAGGCTTATTCAGGTCTTGAGGTTGTTTCTCGTAAAAGAAGAATGGAAGGCTACAATGTGCTTTTCCCCATTGGCTTTGATGCTTATGGTCTTCCGACTGAAAACTACGCTATAAAAACAGGTATTCACCCAAGACAGGTTACAGACACCAACATTGAAAAATTCACCTCACAGCTTAAAAGAGTAGGCTTCTCTTTCGATTGGAACAGAGTTATCGACACCACTCAAGAGGATTACTATAAATGGACACAGTGGATTTTCCTTAAAATGTTTGAAAAGGGTCTTGCTTTCAGAGATAAGACTCTCGTTAACTATTGCCCGTCATGTAAAGTTGTTCTCTCAAATGAGGATTCACAAGGCGGTAAGTGTGATATTTGCCACAGCGATATTGTCCAAAAGTCAAAGGATGTTTGGTACCTTCGCATAACCGAATATGCAGACAAGCTCCTTGAAGGACTTAAGGATGTTGACTATCTGCCTAATGTTAAACTTCAGCAGGAAAACTGGATAGGCAAATCGACAGGTGCATTCGTTAACTTTAAGGTTAAGGATACCGATGAAGCTCTTCGTATTTATACAACTCGTCCGGATACTCTTTTCGGCGTAACCTTTATGGTTATGGCTCCCGAACACCCCATGCTTGATAAGTACCAGGCTATGATAAAGAATTTCGGTGAAGTTGAAAACTACAGAGCTGAATGTGCAAAGAAGACAGAGTTTGAGCGTACCCAGCTTGTTAAAGATAAGACAGGTGTTAAGCTCGATGGCTTTACAGCTATTAACCCTGTTAACGGCAAAGAGATTCCCATTTTCATTTCAGACTATGTTATGATGGGTTACGGTACCGGCGCAATTATGGCTGTACCTGCACACGACCAAAGAGACTACGACTTCGCTAAGAAGTTTGGTATTGATATTATCGAGGTTATTAAAGGTGGCGACATTTCTAAGGAAGCCTACACAGGTGACGGCGAAATGGTTAACTCCGATTACCTCAACGGCTACACAGATAAGAAGTCCTCAATAGCTCGTGTCCTCGAAGAACTTGAAAAGCAGGGCATCGGTGAAAAGGGTGTTCAGTACAAAATGAAAGACTGGGCATTCAACCGTCAGCGTTATTGGGGTGAGCCTATCCCCATAGTTTATTGCGATAAGTGCGGTATGGTTGCTGTTCCTTATGAGGAGCTTCCCTTAAAGCTGCCTAAGGTTGAGAACTTCGCACCCGGTTCAGACGGTGAAAGTCCTCTTGCAAAAATTGACTCCTTTGTTAATTGCACTTGCCCTAAATGCGGTGGAAAAGCAAAGAGAGAGACAGACACAATGCCTCAGTGGGCAGGCTCATCATGGTATTTCCTCAGATACATTGACCCCCACAACACAGAGCGCTTTGCCGACATGGAAAAGCTCAAATATTGGGGTATGGTTGACTGGTACAACGGCGGTATGGAGCATGTAACTCGTCACCTTATCTATTCACGCTTCTGGCATAAGTTCCTTTATGATATTGGCGAAGTTCCTACAGCAGAGCCTTATGCAAAGAGAACAGCTCAGGGTCTTATTCTCGGACCCGACGGTGTTAAAATGTCAAAATCAAGAGGCAATGTTATTGACCCCAATGATGTTGTTGACGTTTTCGGTGCCGACGTACTTCGTACTTATGTACTGTTTATGGGCGACTACGAAAAAGCTGCTCCCTGGTCTGAGGATAGCGTTAAGGGTTGTAAGAGATTTATCGACAGAGTTTGGAATTTACAGACTATTCTTACAGATTCCGACGAATACTCAAAGAAGCTTGAAGCTCCCTTTAACAGAACAATTAAAAAGGTTTCAAGCGATATTGAAACTCTTAAATATAACACCGCTATTGCTGCACTTATGACTCTTCTTAATGAGATTTATGATGCAGGCTCAATAACAAAGAAAGAGCTTAAGACCTTCATCACTCTTCTTAATCCCTTTGCTCCTCATGTTACCGAAGAAATTAACGAAAAACTCGGCGGTACTATGCTCGCTTGTGGCCAGTGGCCCACCTATGATGAAGCAAAATGTGTTGACGCTGAGGTTGAAATCGTAGCTCAGGTTAACGGCAAAGTTAGAGCAAAGCTCAATGTTGCCGCTGATATAGACTCCGACGGAGCTATTGCTCTTGCAAAGGCAAACGAAAAGGTTGCTGAGGCAATTGAGGGCAAAACAATAGTTAAAGAGCTTTATGTTAAGGGCAGACTTGTGAATATTGTTGTAAAATAACAAATTTTTTAGAAATTATGTCATTATTGTTATATTATAACTCTTGACAAGTTGCTAACTATAATGTATAATAGTTGGCGTATCCTTAATGGAAATAAACCCCTGCTAACAGGTAAGGGAGGGAAATATAAATGAGTCAGGTAAAAGTTAAA
>CAYWKY010000219.1:0-2662 GCA_964458915.1 uncultured Faecalibacterium sp. | reverse complement strand
TGGAAGAAGCCGTCTGCCTTCATCTCAACCTCATAGCCGCAATCGCAGGTTAAAAGGTTGCCGTGGCTGTGCATAGTGCCAACCTTTTTACACTCAGGGCAAACATAAAGAACTCTCTCAACACATTCAGCAAGATTTTCGCCACTGTAATCCTGAGGGTCTTTTCTTTGCTCCTCATAAACATTGACATAAATGTCACGGCGAATTATATCTGTTATTTCCTTGGCGGAAAGCTTGCTTAATTCTTCTGCGCTGTACTCGTGTACAAAATGGCCGGTGATGGGGCCTTTTCTCGGTGACTCAGCCCAACGAGGCTTTCTTAAGTACCCGCCGACAAATTTATATGTGATAAGTGCAACGCCGGCATCTTTAACAAGCTGACCTGTATGCTCAGAGACAAAGCCTGTTTGACCGTTAGTTGTCATTGCACCCTCAGCGTGAAGTCCGACAGGAATACCGGCACGAAGGTTGCGCTTAATATCGTCGTTGATAAACTTTGAAGGCTTATCTCTGTGCTTAATAATTACACCGCCGATTTTAGTGAAAAGCCATGCGGTTTTCATTCTTAAAATATGGTCGCTTGAAACATAGCGGATATATCTTTTCATTGCCGCCATTTCATAGCCGGGGTCAAAGCTTTCTGTGTGGTTAGCTATGAGAATAAAGGTCTTGTTTTCCGGCTTATGATATTCAAGGTGAACATTATTGTCATTAATAACCTTTTTCTTAAGGATATTAATAAGGGTCATGGTGACCGTTGCATTGAAATGGTAGCCCTTGCGGGTCTGTCTTCTTTCACTGCTCATACTGTCAGCTCCTTTTCAGCTTCTTCTTCAAGGGTATGATAAGCTACCTTGCCAACAAGAGTTTTGGGAAGCTCGTCTCTGAAAATTATCTCCTTGGGTCTTTCAAATACGTCAAGGTACTCTTTGCAGTGCGCTAAAATGCTCTGCTTGGTTTCTTCGCTCTTTTCGACCCCTGAGTTAAGAACAATATATGCTCTGACTCTTTGCATTTTATATGAATCCTTAACGCCGATAACACAGCTGTAATCAACATCGGGGTGCTTGTCGAGAATGTTTTCAATGTGTGAGGGGTAAACATTGTAGCCACTTGTGACTATCATGCGCTTCATTCTTTGCTTGAAGTAAACGAAGCCTTCCTCGTCCATAAAGCCTGCGTCGCCGGTGAAAAGCCAACGCTTGCCGTTTTCGTCAACACGCATTGTTTTTGCGTTTTCCTCCTCAGCGTCCTTATAGCCCAGCATAAGAGTAGGACCTGAGATAATAATTTCGCCCATTTCGCCTGCGGGCAGGAAGTTGAAGGTACCCGGTTCTACAATTCGATAATCTGTGTCACGAAGGGGAAGACCGATTGAGCCAACCTTTGCTCTATCCTTAGGTGTAACACATGAAGCTGTTACACATTCTGTAAGACCGTAGCCCTCACGAATTTGAAGGTTTGCGTTATGCTCCTTAAAGAACTTGTCAGCTCTCTTTTTAAGCTCAGGGCTAAGTGCGTCACCGCCACTGAAAACACCGATAAGGAAGGAAAGATCCTTGCCGTCGAAAAGGTCAACCTTTAACAGCGCCTCAAAGAGAGTGGGTACGCCTGCGATAAAGTTAGGCTTGTATTTAAGCACATCCTTAGCGTAGCTTTCCTTAGTAAATTGAGGAATAAGAATACACATTGCACCGTTTTCCAATACAGTGTGAATACCGATACCAAGACCGAAGCCGTGGAAAATAGGCATAACCGACAGGAACTTACAGCCATAGTCAAGGTTACAGCCGGAAATTTCGGCAACCTGCATACCAAGACAGTTGAAGTTGTAGTCGGAAAGATAAATTCCCTTTGGTGTACCGCTGGTACCGCCGGAATAAAGAATAACAGCAGGGGAGTTTTTGTCGAAGTTGACAGGGGGTAAAGCTACACCCTTGCCGGTCTTAATAAAATCAGACCAGACAAGTCCGCCCTTGCCGGGGAACTTTAAGTTTTGCTTGTTCTTGAGGTACTTGTAAAGAACAGCCTTAAGGGGAGGAAGCTCCTCTTGAATTCTTGCGGTGATAATTTTAACATCGTTTTTAGCTTCGCCAACAGCCTTTTCAACCTTCTCATAAAACTGGTCTAAGGTTAAAATCATTTTGCTCTCGGAATAGTCAAGATAGAATGTGATATTCTTGCCTGAGGAGAGTGGGTGAACCATGTTAGCTATAGCTCCGATTCTGTTAAGAGCGTAAAGGCAAGTAACACCCTGAGGTGTGTTAGGCATACAAATGGTAACTACATCGCCTTTTTTAATGCCGGCCTTAACAAATGCACCGGCTGCAAGCTCAATTTTTTCCACAAAAGCTTTGTAGCTTGTGTATTTGCCCATAAAGTTAAGGGCAGGTGCGTCCGGCACACGCTTTGCTGAAGCTGCGATTGCGCCGAACATAGTTGTTTCGGGATATGGATGACTAACGGGAGTCATGTCTATTTTGGGTAAAGTCATTTTTGGCCTCCGTATATTTTAAACTAAAAATGTGCTGAGTCACTTAAAGACAAAATGACACATTTTGTATCTTTTCATTCTAACTGTAAAATTTTATTATTTTATTAACATGATATAAATTTATGTGTTAAAAAAGTTAGAAAATAATAGACATTAATATTATTATTT
>CAYWKY010000218.1:0-2701 GCA_964458915.1 uncultured Faecalibacterium sp. | reverse complement strand
CATCACTCTTGACTGGACAGTACCCGATGACCTTGCAGAGCTTAACGCTATTGTCGGTGGCAAGGAAATGGACTTTAAATATAGAGATTGTAAAAAAGAAATGGATATGGTCAACCGTGCATTCATCGAAATTATGATCGAGGGCGATGCCAACGGCAGAGGCTTCCAATATCCTATCCCCACATATTCAATAACTCGTGACTTTGACTGGTCAGAAACAGAAAACAACAAGCTTCTGTTTGAAATGACAGCTAAATACGGCACACCTTACTTCTCAAACTACATCAACAGCGATATGGCACCCAGCGATATTCGTAGTATGTGCTGCCGTCTTCGTCTCGACCTTCGTGAGCTTCGCAAAAAGTCAGGTGGCTTCTTCGGCAGTGGCGAAAGCACAGGCTCAGTAGGTGTTGTAACTATTAACCTTCCCAGAATTGCATATCTTGCAAAGGACGAAAAGGATTTCTATAACCGTCTTGACAAGCTTATGGATATTTCTGCTCGTTCACTTTCAATTAAGCGTAAGGTTATCACTGAGCTTCTTGAAGCCGGTCTTTATCCTTACACAAAGAGATACCTTGGCTCATTCAACAACCACTTCTCAACAATCGGTCTTGTTGGTATGAACGAAGTAGGTCTTAACGCAAAGTGGCTTAGAAAGGATATGACACATAGCGAGACTCAGGCATTTGCAAAGGATGTTCTCAACCACATGAGAAACAGACTTTCAGACTATCAGGAGCTTTACGGCGACCTTTATAACCTTGAAGCTACACCGGCTGAAAGTACAAGCTTCCGTCTTGCAAAGCATGACCTTAAGCACTTCCCTGACATAATCACTGCTTCAGACCAAACAAAGGGCGACGCTCCTTACTACACCAACTCCTCTCACCTTCCCGTTGGTTGCACAGATGACATTTTCGAGGCTCTCGACAAGCAGGATGAGCTTCATACCCTTTACACCTCAGGTACTGTTTTCCACGCATTCCTTGGCGAAAAGCTTCCCTCATGGAAGAGCGCTGCTACACTTGTCAGAAAGATTGCCGAAAACTACAAGCTCCCCTATTACACAATTTCACCCACTTACTCAGTATGTAAGAACCACGGATATATCGCAGGCGAAGAATACACCTGCCCCGTTTGTGGCGAAAAGACAGAGGTTTACAGCCGTATCACAGGCTACTATCGTCCCGTACAAAACTGGAACGACGGTAAGAGCCAAGAATTTAAGGATCGTGTTGAGTACGACCCGGTGAAGGCTATAAACAAGGATCTCGGCGCATCAAATCACAACAGCGAAAGCAAGGAAGAAGCAGTAAAGGCTACATCAGCTAAAGAGGTTCTCCTTTTCGCTTCAGCAACCTGCCCCAACTGCAAAATGGCTGCAATGTTCCTCGACAAAGCAGGCATCGCATATAAGAAGCTTTTAGCTGAAGAGAATGCAGAGCTTGCAAAGCAATACGAAGTAACTCAGGCTCCCACTCTTATAGTTATTGATGGCGATAAGGCTGAGAAAATCGTAAACCTTTCAAACATCAGAGCATACACCGAAAGATAAGGTGAGCTTATTATGTATGACATTATAATAATCGGCGCAGGCCCTGCGGGGCTGACCGCCGCTTTATATGCAAGACGAGCTGAAAAGAAGGTTCTTGTTATTGAGAAAGAAACCTTTGGCGGTCAGATAACTCACTCACCTAAAATTGAAAATTACCCCGGCTTTACCGTTATGAGTGGCAACGAGTTTGCCGACAAGTTAATTGACCAGGTTATGTACCAAGGCGCTGAAATTGAGCTTGACACAGTAACGGGCATAAAAGGTGAATTTGGTGCTTTTACCGTCCAGTGTGAAAGAAGCTCTTTTCAAGGCAAAACCGTTATCATAGCGACAGGCGCAAAACACAGACAGCTGGGTCTTGAAAGAGAAAACGATTTTACAGGCGAGGGAGTTTCCTACTGTGCAGTGTGTGACGGTGCTTTTTATAAAGGCCAGGACGTTGCTGTTATCGGTGGCGGAAACTCAGCGCTCCAAGAAGCTATACTGCTGAGCAAAACCAGCAAAAGCGTTACCCTTGTGCAAAACCTCCCCTATCTCACAGGCGAAATTAAGCTTCGTGAAGAAATAGAAAAGCTTGAAAATGTAAATGTGATTCTTTCATCAGTAGTTTTAGAGCTTTTAGGCGAAGATAAGTTTGAGGGAATTAAAATTAAGAATACTCAAACCGATTTGGAAGAAATATTGAGCGTTGACAGCATTTTTGTTGCTATCGGTCAACAGCCTGATAATGAAAGCTTTAAAAATGTTGTAAAGCTCAACGATTACGGCTATGTTATCTCCGATGAAAGCTGTATACCCGAAGGTACAATCAAGGGTATTTTTACCGCAGGCGATTGCAGAACTAAAAAAATCCGTCAGGTTGCAACAGCAATTTCCGACGGCGCAACTGCTGCACTTGAAGCTTGCAGTCTTATAGGATAAAGTTAATCCACCTGAATTCAAAAGAGTTCAGGTGGATTTTTCTTTTGCATTGTGCTTTACTTTTTGCCGAGCCAGTCCTTGTTTTTGCACAACCCTTTTTGTTTTCCGCTGAGTCAGCGGTAATTTTGCGTATGAAAAAAGCACCTGCGTTTGCAAGTGCTTGAATCAACGATTGAGTTTTAAATATAAAAACCGCCCTTTTGGACGGTTGAGGGTTAGTAT
>CAYWKY010000217.1:0-2706 GCA_964458915.1 uncultured Faecalibacterium sp. | reverse complement strand
CAATACGCTTTATGCCGATTATATGATGTGGGGTCTGTTTTTAGGCGCAATCGGTGATTTACTGTTACACTCTCTGACAAAAAAGATTTATCCCTTTGTAATAGGTGTTATTTCCTTCTTCGTCGGTCATATTTTCTATATTATGGCTTTCCAAAGAGCAATTTACGCTACTTATCCCGGCTCACATCTTTTTGAGTGGCATGAGATTTTAGCTGTTGTGGTTGTTGAGTGCATTATAGCTGTATACGCTTTGACAAGAAAGAAGGATCAAAAGCTTAAGGTTCACCTTATTGCTCTTGCGGCTATTTATGGTGCAATGCTTATGGCTATGCTGGCTAAGGCAACAAGATTTGTTGGCGGTGAAATCATTTACGGAACAAATGATCATATGGTTATGATAACTATAACTGTATTCGTTGGCGCACTTTTATTCTTCGCTTCCGACGCAAGCCTTATTGTCATTTTAAAATCAGATACGCCTATAAAGAGATGGCTTAGAATTTTCAACATAGTCACTTATTATTTGGCGCAAATTCTTCTTGCATCAAGTGTTTTCTTCGTCTATTCAAGAGAACTTGTTGCTGTAGCATAAATTTTCAGCCGACGGTGACAGTTAACCGTCGGCTATTTTGAAATATACAGGAGGAAAAACGATGAAACTTCCATCATATCCCATAGTTACTATTGACCCTCATTTTAGCATTTGGTCAAGAAGCGAAAAACTGACAGACACGGACACAACTTTATGGTGCGGCTTTAAAAAGCGTCTTGAGGGCAAGGTGACTGTTGACGGCGAAACCTTTCGCTTTTTAGGTGAGGGTAAGGAGCCGGCATTAAATCAAGTCAGCGTTGAAATTAAGCCGCTTGTCAGCTCTTACACCTTTGAAAATGAAAAAATTCGTCTTGTGTTTTCAACATGGACACCGTTTATTTTAAACGATTATCATCTTTTGAGCGCACCTTGTGCCTATCTTGACACAGTTGTTTCGACTCTTGACGGAAAAAAGCATGATGTCAGCGTACAATTTACCGCCCACAAAGAGATGTGTCAGGGCAAGAGAAACAAGCCTGTGACAAAATATACAGATAATTACGAGGGTACAAAGCTGGTTAAAATGGGACTTTATGAGCAGCACCCACTTAATGATTCCGGTGATGAGTACTCTGCCGACTGGGGTTATGTGTGCCTTTTAGGTCAAGAATGTGGTGTCTGTAAAGAAGGAATAAGAACTGTTGCCACCCAAAAAGAGAGCAAGAAAGTTCTTTTTACAACCGTTATAGCCTACGACGACATTTATTCTATTAACTATTTCGGTCAGTACCTAAGAGGTGTGTGGACAGAGAAGTTTGCCGACATAGGGGCGGCTATGAAATATATGATGCAGAACCGTGAGGCTGTGTTCGCAAAGGTGACGGCTCTTGAAAAGAAAATTCTCAACGATGCAAAGCCCTTTGGCAAAAACTATCAGATGATTTTATCTGCCGCTTTAAGGCAGGTGCTTGCAGGGCATAAGCTTGTCAGAAACGGCAAAGGTGAGCTGTTGTACCTTTCAAAGGAGTGCCACTCAAACGGCTGTATCAATACAGTAGATGTGTCATATCCTGCAATGCCCTTGTTCCTTTTATATGCCCCGGAGCTTGTTAAAGCTATGATGACAGGTATATTTTACTTCGCTGACAGTGATTTATGGAATTTAGACTTTGCGCCTCACGATATAGGCAGGTATCCTCTCGCTTGCGGTCAGGTTTATGGTTTAAAACCGCAGATGGTACCGCATAAAATCAGCTATAAGACCATCTATAAGCAAAAATCAACGGATATTTATAAAAACGAATATCAAATGCCTGTTGAAGAATGTGGCAACATGCTGATTATGAGCTACGCTTATTACATAATGACAAAAGATACCCAATTCCTTACAGAGCATTTTTATACTCTTAGCACATGGGCTAAGTACCTCAAAAGCAAGGGTGTAATTCTCGATAACCAGCTTTGCACTGACGATTTCGCAGGTCACAGCAAAAAGAATGTTAATCTTGCCATTAAGGGTATCATGGGTATCGCTTGCTTTGGCAAAATATGTGATGCGCTTCAAATGGGCAACAACTTTGGCATTGTTGCAAAATCCTATACCCAGGAGCTTATTCTTGCCTGTAAAGACAGCACAAAGGGTTATTTGCCCTTTAGCGTTGACGGCAAAAACACATGGAGCTTAAAATATAATCTTGTTTGGGATAAACTTTTCGGCTTTAATTTATTCCCGAAAGAGATTGCTAAGGCTGAAACGGAAAAATATGTTGCTGAGCTTAACTGCTATGGTGTACCCTTAGATTACAGAAAGCCTTTTACAAAAACTGATTGGATGCTGTGGGCAGCTTGTCTTGACGAAACCGAAACTAATGTGGATATTTTTTCCGGCAGACTTGTCAATTACCTTGCCGACACTAAAGACAGAAATTCCTTTAGTGACTGGATAGATACAAAGCGTGCAAAGCAGCATGGCTTTGACCACAGAACTGTTCAGGGCGGTCTTTGGATGCCTATACTCAAGAAAAAATTAGAGAGTATGGATTTATAAAATATAGGCAGTGGGAAAACCGCTGCCTTTGCGCTTAAAAAAACTAAAAAACTTTTTAAAAAACTATTGACAAGAGAAACACAAATGTGTATAATATCTCTTGTTCGTTGCGGAATTGTGTAAGGGT
>CAYWKY010000216.1:0-2770 GCA_964458915.1 uncultured Faecalibacterium sp. | reverse complement strand
GCTTGGGCGTGGGAATTTTTCACTAAGGTTATGGAAATACCCGAAGAACTGCTTTATGTCAGTGTTTATACAGATGATGACGAAGCTTATGACATATGGACTAAGGAAGTCGGTGTTGACCCGTCACATATGGTTCGTTTCGGTAAAGAGGATAACTTCTGGGAGCATGGCGCAGGTCCGTGCGGTCCTTGCTCAGAAATTTATTTTGACAGAGGTCCGGAAAAAGGCTGTGGCAGTCCCGATTGTAAGGTAGGTTGTGAATGCGACAGATTTATTGAGGTTTGGAATCTTGTTTTCACTCAGTTTGAAAACGATGGCAACAATAACTACACTCGTCTTGCACATCCCAACATTGATACCGGCATGGGTCTTGAAAGACTCGCTTGTGTAATGCAAAATGTTGACAATCTCTTTGAGGTTGACACGGTACAAAACATTATGAAGCATATTATAAAAATTGCCGGAATTAATTATCATGATGATCCTAAAAAGGATGTTTCCCTTCGTGTTATCACCGACCACATCAGAAGCACCACCTTTATGGTTGGTGACGGTGTTATTCCTTCAAACAGTGGCAGAGGCTATGTGCTTAGAAGACTTCTTCGCCGTGCTGCACGACACGGAAGACTTATTGGTATTGACAGACCCTTCTTAGCTGAAGTTTGCGACACTGTAATTCAAGAAAATGAAAATGCTTATCCTAACCTTGCAGAAAAGAGAGACTATATTAAGAAGGTTATCTCAATGGAGGAGGAGAGCTTTTATAAGACAATTGACTCAGGTCTTGGTCTGTTAAACGACATGATGAAAAACAGCGAAAATTCTGTTCTTTCAGGTGAAGATGCTTTCAAACTTCAGGATACCTACGGTTTTCCAATAGATTTAACTAAGGAAATTGCCGAGGAAAACGGATTTAGCGTTGACGAAGAAAAATTCCGCACTTTGGTTGAGGAAGCTCGCCTTAAAGCGAAAAACGCAAAACGCAATGCAGCAGACAGCGATTGGAGAAATTCAGGTGTTTCACTTAAAGATATAGCTTCAACTGAGTTTACAGGCTACAGTGAAAACGGTACAACCGCAACTGTACTCGCTATAGTTTCAGACGGTGAAAGAAAAGATATAATCGAAGACGGTGACAGCGCAGTTCTTGTTCTTGACAGAACCTCTTTCTATGCCGAAAGCGGTGGACAAGTTGGCGACAGCGGTGTTATAACAATTGGTGACAGTAGCTTTGAAGTCGAAAAGACCACAAAGGATGCCGACGGAATATTCCTTCACCACGGAACTCTCACCGGTGAAAGTATTAAGGTTGGCGACAGTGCAGTTACTTCATATGATGAAGAAAAGAGAAAGGCTACAATGCGAAACCACACCTCAGCTCATCTTCTTCAGGCTGCTTTGCGTGAAATTCTCGGTACCCATGTTGAGCAGGCAGGTCAGCTTGTTGACAGCGATTTCTGCCGTTTTGACTTTGTTCATTTCTCAGCTATGACCGATGAGGAAATTAAGAAGGTTGAGAGCCGAGTTAATGAGATTATTCTCGATGGCATCGATGTTATCACAAAGGAAATGCCCATTGAAGAAGCTAAGGCTATGGGAGCTATGGCACTGTTTTCAGAGAAATACGGCGACACCGTTCGTGTTGTTAAAGCCGGAGATTTTTCAACTGAGCTTTGCGGTGGTACTCATGTAGCAAATACAGGCAAGATAGGTCTGTTTAAAATAGTCAACGAGTCATCTGTTGCCGCAGGTGTCAGAAGAATTGAAGCTGTGACAGGAACAAACGTTATGAAGTTTATTAACAGCAAGCTTTCTCTTATCGGTGATACTGCCGCAGCACTTAAAGCTGCAAACGCTAACGATATAGCTACAAAGGCTGCAAGTGTAATGGCTGATGTTAAGGCTAAGGAAAAGGAAATCGAAAAGCTTTCAGGTGTGCTTGCAAATATAAAAACCGAAGCAATGCTCTCAAATGCGAAGAGTATAGGCTCACTTATGCTTGTTACTGCTTTTGTTGACGACACGACTCCCGATGAGCTTCGCAGTATGTGCGATTTGGTTAAGAGCAAGGGCGACAACTATGTTGGTGTTATCGCCGGGGTTCAGAAGGCTAAGGGTACCGGTAATATCTGTGTTTGCTGCGGTAAGCAGGCAGTGGCTTGTGGCGCACATTCAGGTAATCTTGCAAGAGAGGTTGCTCGTCTTGCAGGTGGTTCAGGCGGAGGAAAGCCTGATAGTGCAATGGCCGGTGCAAAGGATATTGCAGCACTTCCAGAAGCCGTAAATAAAGCTCAGGAAATTCTTTCTTCAATGCTTAAATAATTTATATAAAAAGGAGAAATAATTATGGATTGTCTTTTTTGCAAAATAATCAATGGGGAAATCCCTTCAAACAAGGTTTATGAGGACGATACAGTTCTTGCTTTTCACGACATTGCTCCTCAAGCACCGGTACATGTTATATTTATCCCTAAGATGCATATTGCTTGTGCAGCCGATATTAACGAAGAAAACAGCGCAGTTATTTCACACATCTTCGAGGTAATTGCGAAAGTTGCAAAGGATTTAGGTCTTGACAACGGTTATCGCATAATTAATAACTGCGGTGAAGACGGCGGTCAAACTGTAAAGCATCTTCATTTCCATCTTATCGGCGGTGAAAAATTAAGCGAAAAGCTTATTAAATAATTGGGAGGTCAGTGATATGGCAACGTACAAAATGACAATAGCAGGTCTTGAAAGAGAGCTGCCTATATGTAAAGTTAATGAC
>CAYWKY010000215.1:0-2811 GCA_964458915.1 uncultured Faecalibacterium sp. | reverse complement strand
TAATTTAACAGCTTTTGAGCATTGTTTAGCGTATAATATAAATGTCTAAAATAAAGCAGTTTAAGGATGTTAAATATGAAAAAATATGAATGGTTAAAAAATGACACTGCATCTATAATGTTTTCAGCTATAGAAAGCTCAAAGCAATCAAGAATT
This sequence comes from uncultured Faecalibacterium sp., assembly GCA_964458915.1. GTDB lineage: Bacteria > Bacillota > Clostridia > Oscillospirales > Acutalibacteraceae > UBA6857. The sequence goes on along the minus strand of CAYWKY010000215.1, from coordinate 2,655 downwards.
TTTCGCATTTCGGCAGTGTTCAAAAACGAAGAGGTTGACCCGATAAGGCTTAAAAAGGCTGTGGAAAATGTAATGCCCAGATACCCGCATATTATGTATCGTGATGTTAAGGGGTACTATTGGGCGTATCTTGAAAAATGTGACAGGTTACCTACAGTGTCGGTGGAGGAGTACCGCCCGGCAGAGCTTAGAAGACTTGGCAGAGACGGCGCACCGGAAATAGTTTTCCTTTACTATAAGCGCAGACTTTCCGTTGAAGGTAATCATATTTACGGCGACGGTACAGGCTTTGCCGAACTGCTTAAAAGTGTTGTGGCTGAATATATGATTTTAGGCGGTGCAGACAGAAAAGCTTTTGAGGGGGTACGCTTTGGCGATGAAAAGGGCAGCGCCACTGAGCTTGAAAACGCTTTCAGACGTTATGCAACCAAAGAAAAGCTTAAAAAGGTTAAAAGAGAAAAGTCCCACATCTTGCCTAAAGAATATGTAAAGGACTATCAAAACTTTATTTGTGGCATAGTTCCCGTTGAACAGCTCAAGCCATTGTGTAAGCAACGCAATTTAACTATAACCGAATTTATAGCTTCAGCTATGATTTTGGCTATTATCAAGTCGGCAAAATCGCCTATTAATAAGACTATTATAATTGATATTCCCGCCAATCTCAGACAGCTTTTCCCCAGTGATACTGTGCGTAATTTTACATCGCCAATGCCGATACATTTTAAACCAAAAGGCAGAGAAGATGTTACCCATGATGAAATCATTGAAGCTGTTAGAGGTCAGCTGAAGAAGTATAACACTAAAGAGAATCAGCAGGCCTTCATAAACCACAGCTTTGCCTTGACGCAAAGTGTACCTGCACAGTTGATACTTTCGATTTTTAAGCAGTGGGGCATGAATTTAATTCAAAGAATAAGCCACAACAGCGAAATGACCGTTGTTTTATCTAATATGGGTAATGTTAAAATGCCGGAAATAATGAGCGAAGCTCTTGAAAGAGTGGAGCTTGTCGGCGGTGATGCAAGAGTATATGATATGAGTGTTTTCACCACGGCAATAAGTCTCAACGGCTATATGCACATAGGCTTTAATTACAGCACAAAGGATTTCAGCTTTTGTCGTGAGTTTTTCCGCATATTAGCCGGCTATGGCTTGTCGGTACGCGTGGAAAGTTCAGATGAAAACGGACTCGATCTTACCGCCACAGAGCCTAAACAGTGCAAAAAATGTTCAGTCAGAATAGGTGAGGAGTATAGTATTTGCCCTCTTTGTGGAGGAAAAGCAGACAAAGCCGAAAAAGCAGACGAATACTTTAAGACTGCGCTTTACCCTCAGCCGTACAAAAAATATGAGCATATCAAGCGAAAAAGAAGAAACAAAATCTATGACATAAACCGTTTCCACGCTTGGTTTAATATGGATCCGTCATAAGCAATAACCATAAAAAATACATCCGCCTGATTTTCGGGCGGATGTTATTGCTTATTTTAAGTATATATCCGAAACGATGGGGCAGTGGTCTGAGGGGTAAATTCCCTTAACTGTGTTGCGGATAATTTTATAGGTTTCCACTTCGCAATTTTTCGAGACGAAAATAAAATCGATTGGACCTTGACCCTCGTCTTCAATTGTTCCGTATTTTGTAAATGTAATGCCGTCGTCGCTGTTTTTGGCAAGGTACTTACTGTCGGAGAACTTTTCGAGAGCTACATTATAAACAGAGCTTCCCTCGTTTGCGTTAAAGTCGCCTGTCATTACAACCGGTGTATCGCCTGTAATTTTTATTATGTACTCGCTGAGTACCTTCATTTGAGCGTCTCTTGTGCTGTCGAGAACATGGTCAAGGTGGGTGTTGATGTGGGTGTACCTTTCGCCGGTTTCTTTATTTTCAAGCAGCACCCAAGAAGCGACTCTATAGCAATTGCTGTCGAAGCTTTTGGTGTAAGCCTTGTCTGGAGTTTCGCTCAGCCAAAAAGTACCGCTGTCAATAAGGTCATATTTATCTTTAAGGTAGTATATACAGCTGTACTCAGTGAAAGGACCGTAGTAGTCTCTTGCCTTGCCGACACAGGCATATTTATCGCCTAAGTTAAACTTGAAGATTCTTTTCCAGCGAGGAGTACATTCCTGCACGCCGAAAGAGTCGGGCAAATAGGTTTTGACAATTTCCATAGCGACCTTGCTGCGGTTAGTGATTGTCTGTTCACCGTCGTTGGCACATCTAAGGTTATAAGACATAATTCGTGTCGTGTTTTCGGCTTTGTCGGGTACGCCGTCAATAGTTATTTCGCCGAAGTCAACTGCCCCGATTTGAGTGTAGATGCCATAGGCGGCGCAACTTAAAAGTGCGGCGCAGACAATGACACCGATAATGATTTTCATTGTTTTAGTTTTTTTGGTTTTCTTCATAATCTTTCCTCCTGAGTTTTATAAGGACATTTTACACCAAACACGCAAAAAAATCAATGCAATTATTTTTTGTAAAAGCTACAATACTTCTTCACTATTCACTCTTACTTATTAACTGAAATTCCGTTCACGAGATTAGTGAAGAGTGAATAGTTAATAGTGAATAAGTAAAAAATTCCGCCCACTTCGTGAACGGAATTTTTTGGAGCTGATAACCGGATTTGAACCGGTGACCTCATCCTT
>CAYWKY010000214.1:0-2839 GCA_964458915.1 uncultured Faecalibacterium sp. | reverse complement strand
GGAATGGGGAAGTGAGGGGCGGCTCCACAGCCACCGAAGGTGGCGTGGCGGTGCGGTGCACCGCCGAAAAATCGCGAAGCGATTTTAGTGGAGCCGCCCTCAACCTCCCACTTCCACGCACCTAATCGAAATCATAAAACTTTCCCTTACTCGGTCAAAGTTTTGGTCGAGCTTTTTCAAAAGCTCGTGGGGTGTGGGGCAAAGCCCCGCATAAAAAAGTAAAAGTATATTACCTAATAAAAGAAAAAGGGATTCTTTGGATTTGTGTCCAAAAGAACCCCATTATTAATTTCCTTTTTTCCGATTTGATTACTTCTTCGGTCTTCTCTGTACCTTCTTTTTAAAGCCTTTTTCGTCAATGATATAAGTGTTTTCAAGTTGACCCACAAGGCTTTCTTTAAATGAATCGATATAAGCTCGTCTGAGAATGTCTCTCTCTTTAACTTCTTCCTCGGTTAAACCCTCAGGTGTTTTCGCTTTTCTTGCAAGCTCATTAATTCTGTCGATTTGCTGTTGAGTTACCATTATTCTCTCTCCCATTCTTTCCAAATTTCGGGGCAATATCCTAAAGTAGCTTTTTTGCCGTTTCTGACTATAGGTGTCTTAAAAAGCTCTTGATTTTCCAATAGCTTTTCTTGCTTAGCTTCTTCAGAAGCTAAATACTTAATAAAGCTGCTGTCGTACTTTTTGCTCTTTTCGTTAACAAGGTCATCGGTTTTCATTTTAAGAGCCGTTTTAATTGAGTTAAACTCACCCTTACTCATTCCGAATTTTACAAGGTCAACAAATTGAAATTTTATGCCTCGCTCTTTAAAATATCTTTGTGCCTTTTTTGTCTCAAAGCACTTAGCAGTGCCATATATTTGTATATTCATAGCTGCTCCTTAAAGTAGTGTTACAGTCTATTTTAAACGATTGATGTGATTTTGTAAATAGTTTGCCCAAAAAAGATTTAATTTTGATGTTATTTATGCTACAATAGCTTAAATAAAATAATTAGGCTATTGTTTTCGCTTTGAAAAGTTTGCCGAAAAAGGATGATAATAATGAAAACTTGCTATATAATCGGTGCCGGAGATATTACCGACCCGAAAATATCAGCTAAGGCTGAGGACTTAATAATCTGTGCTGATGGTGGATATAAGCACAAGGAGCTATTAGGCAGAACTTGTGATCTTGTTGTTGGCGACTTTGACTCTCTCGGCTGTGTACCTGACACCGAGAATAAAAAAGTAGCTCCATGTGAAAAAGATGAAACCGATATGATGCTTGCCGTCTTGTGTGGGTACGAGAAGGGGTATGATAATTTTGTACTTTTAGGTGCTCTCGGTGGTGAGAGATACGACCACTCAATTGCCAATATACAGCTTCTTTCATTTATTGCTTCAAAAGGTGGGCGAGGTACAATAATTCACGGTAATAATATAATGACTGTTTTTAAAGATAGCTCAATTATCCTTAACAAAGAACTTAAGGGGTATATCTCAATATTTTCTTTAAAAGATGAGAGTAGGGGAGTAACTATAAAAAATCTTAAATATACTCTTGAAGATGCCTCCTTACGCTCTTATGTTCCTGTCGGTGTCAGTAATGAGTTTATAGGCGAAGAAAGCTTTGTTGAAGTTAAAGACGGTGTTCTTTTGATATGCTACAAAAACTAAGAAATGACCTGCAAATCTAAGTGAAATGCAGGTCATATTATTTTGACTTTATTTTATGATGCTCACGCCGGTCATTTCTGCGGGCTGTTCAAGCTCCATAATCTTAAGCATTGTGGGAGCAATGTCGCAAAGCTTGCCACCCTCACGAAGAGTACAATCATAGCCACAAACCACAAAAGGTACGGGGAAAGTAGTATGTGCTGTGAAAGGTGAGCCGTCTTCCTCATACATTTTATCAGCGTTACCGTGGTCAGCAGTTATAAGCATAACACCGTCCATTTCCATAACAGCGTCATAAACCTTGCCGACTGACTTGTCAACAGCCTCAACAGCAGCCTTAGCTGCATCGAAAATGCCTGTGTGACCAACCATATCGCAGTTAGCGAAGTTAAGAACAATAGCATCATATTTGCCACTCTTAATAGCTTCAACAACCTTATCTGTTACTTCGTAAGCGCTCATTTCGGGCTGAAGGTCATAGGTTGCAACCTTAGGTGAAGCAACAAGGATTCTATCCTCACCTTCATATTGCTTTTCAACACCGCCGTTGAAGAAGAAAGTTACATGAGCGTACTTCTCAGTTTCAGCAATTCTAAGCTGAGTTTTGCCCATTTTGGCAAGGTACTCACCAAAGGTGTTTTCAAGTGTTTGAGGCTTAAATGCAACATGAACATTAGGCATAGTTGCATCATACTGTGTCATGCAAACATAGTAAAGAGGGAAGAAGCCATTTTTTCTCTCGAAGCCGTCAAAGCTTTCGTCAACAAATGTTCTTGTGATTTCTCTTGCTCTGTCAGGACGGAAGTTAAAGAAAATAACGCTGTCGTTAGCCTTAACAGTTGCGTCATCAAGGCAAACAGTGGGAATAACAAATTCGTCTGTGAGGTGCTTGCCCTCTTCGTCAATAGTTTCATATGACTTTTTAATTGCTTCAACAGGGCAGGCAGCCTTATTGCCTTCACCGTAAACCATTGCAGCGTAAGCCTTGCCAACTCTTTCCCAACGGTTGTCTCTGTCCATTGCGTAGTATCTGCCCATTACTGTGGCAACCTTGCCTACGCCGATTTCTTCGAGAGCTTTAACTGTGTGTGCAACATAATCTGCGCCTGAAGCGGGGGGTACGTCACGACCGTCAAGGAAGCAGTGAACATATACCTTTTCAAGACCCATTTTCTTAG
>CAYWKY010000213.1:0-2866 GCA_964458915.1 uncultured Faecalibacterium sp. | reverse complement strand
TTAATAAGTGCGTCAGTGAGTACAACATCAAGGGCGATAACTGTGTCGCCTTGACATTCGGCTGAAACGATGCCCTGCTTTGTTTTTGACACAACAGAGAAGATTGAGCTGTCATAAGCCTCATCGAAGCCTGCAACAAGAACTTTTTCGCCGTTTTTAGCCTTTTCGGTGTACATTGCCATTTCTTCAGCTGAAGCGTTTTCAAGAGCCTGCTTCATCTTGTTGACATTCTGCTTGAGAACTGCGCCGGCAACCTTGAAGTTAACGGTTAAGTAGCTGTCTTCGAGAACGCTCTTATCTGTGATATATTCGAGAGTCTTAATATTAAGCTCATCGAGAATATTCTTTTCATAAATCTTGATTTCGTTGCTCTTATTTTCGTCACAGCAGACATAGAGCTTGCTGAGAGGCTGACGAACCTTGATTTGATGCTCGTTACGAAGTCTCATAGCTGTTGCAATGATTTCACGGGCAAAGGCTGTCTGCTCAATAATACCGTCATCTTCAAAGCCTTCAATAGGTGTAGGCCAATCGCTGAGATGAACTGAAAGCTCTGATGATGGCATAACTCTGCGAACAAGGTTCTGCCAAATGCTCTCTGTCATGAAGGGGATAACAGGAGCCATAACCTTAACGCAAGCCACAAGTGCGTTATAAAGAGTCCAATAAGCTATCATCTTATCGCTTTCGTCGCCTGTTTTCCAGAAACGACGGCGGTTAGTTCTGATGTACCAGTTGGAAATATCATCTGTGAAAATTTCAAACTCTTTAATAACATTATATGCTTTATAGTCGTCCATCTGAGCTGTTGCCTTCTTAATGAAGTCGTTAGTTCTGATAACGAGCCACTTATCTGTAACTGTCATAGCGCTCTTATCGGGTGTGTAGCCATCAAAGTTAGGCTTGTCGATTTTAGCGTATGTCTCAAAGAAGGTGTAAATATTCCAGAATGAGAGAAGCTTTCTTCTTGCCTCGTCACCAAGGTTGAAGCCAAAACGAACATCGTTTGCTACAGGTGCGCCTGCATAAAGGTAACGAACAGTGTCAGCACCGATTTTTTCAGCTGCCTCGTCGAAACGAATCATAAAGCCGGTCTTAGAGAACTTCTGACCGTTTTCCTGAATAACACTTGAGTGGCAAAGAACTCTTTCATAAGGTGCTCTGTCTTCAAGTACAGTTGACATAAACAGCATTGAATAGAACCAAAGACGAACCTGCTCACGCATTTCAACAACCCATTCAGCCGGGTAGTTCTTTCTCCATTCCTCTTTATCGTCAAAATATCCTGTTGTTGAGAAGGGTACGATACCTGCGTCAAGCCATACGTCGCCAACATCAGTGATACGCTTAACATTCTTTCCACACTTAGGACATTTAATTTCAATTTCATCTATCCAAGGTCTGTGAAGCTCAGGCAGAGCGTCAACCTTTGCCGGGTCAACAGCAAGCTCTTTAAGCTCGGCAATTGAGCCAACAACGTGAACATTGCCACAGTCGGGGCAAACATAGAAAGGCAAGGGCATACCGTAATAACGCTTACGGGAAATGTTCCAGTTACCCATGTTGTTGAGCCAGTCAATCATTCTCTTGCCGTTTGATTCGGGCTCCCACTTAACGCTCATAGCGTTTTTAATAAGGCGAGGCTTAAGCTCCTCAGTTGTGATAAACCATGAGGGTACAAGACGATAGATAAGCTCTTCCTTACATCTCCAGCAAATGGGGTAGCTATGCTCATGAGGCTTAACAAGATAGAGCTTATTTCTCTTTTTAAGCTCGTCGAAAACTTCGTCGGCAATATTCTTGCTGTTTTTGCCTGAGAAGAAGCCGAAACCGCTAAGGAAGACACCTACATCGTCAACGGGCATAATTTCAGGCAGACCTAATCTCTTGCCAAGCTCATTATCTTCTGCACCGCAACCGGGGGCGATGTGAACAACGCCGGTACCTTCTTCGGCATCAACATCTTCCCATGCAACTATCTTGTGTTCAAAGCCCTGCTGTGCTTCAAGCTCCGGGAAGCAGGTTTCATACTTTCTGCCTACAAGCTCTTCACCCTTAAAGGCACGAAGAACCTCAAGCTTGTCGTCGCCGAGATATTTAATAGCGTTTTTAGCGAGAATAAGGGTTTGCTCGTCGCTCTTAACCTTAACTTCAACATAGTCGATGTCCGGGTTAACTGCAAGAGCTACGTTTGATGAAAGAGTCCAAGGGGTAGTTGTCCAAACAATAATTTTGCTGTCAAGACCCTCAACGGGGAGCTTGAAGAAAACTGAGTTGTGTGTAACTGTTTTATAAGAGCCGGTCATTTCATGCTCTGAAAGTGATGTACCGCAACGAGGACACCAAGGCATGGGCTTATATTCTCTTTGAATCCAGCCGTTGTTGTCGCAGGTTTTAAGGAAGTGCCAAATGCTGGTGATGTTTTTGTCTGTATTGGTGTAGTAGGAGTTGTCCCACTGCATCCACTGACCAAGTCTCTTTGACTGCTCAGTGATAACACCTGAATACTGCTTAACTCTGTCAACACACTTTTTGGTGAATTTGTCAATGCCGTAATCTTCGATGTCCTTTTTGCTCTCAAAGCCGAGATCCTTTTCAACACCGACCTCAACCCAAAGACCTTGTGAGTCAAAGCCGTTTTGGCAACGGCAGTCATAGCCTTTCATTGATTTATATCTTATAAAGGTGTCCTTGAGGGTACGACCCCAAGCGTGGTGGATACCCATAGGATTGTTGGCGGTAATTGGGCCGTCAATAAAACGGAAACGCTCCTTGCCCTGATTTTTTTCTTTACGCTTTTCATAGCAGTTGTTTTCTTCCCAGAACTTCAGAATATCGTGTTCCATAGAGATAAAACTGTTACTCT
>CAYWKY010000212.1:0-2887 GCA_964458915.1 uncultured Faecalibacterium sp. | reverse complement strand
ATATGAACAGACCTGTTTTAATTGAAACATCGGCAAGACACGTCCATGTCAGCCGTAGAGTACTTGACATTCTTTTCGGTGAAGGCTATGAGCTTACAAGAAAAAAAGACCTTTCACAGCCCGGTCAATACGCTTGTGAGGAAAGAGTTCAGGTTATCGGCGCTAAAGGTAGCTTCCCTGCAGTATCAATTCTCGGACCGGTTCGTCCCGAAACTCAGGTTGAGCTTAGCGCAGGCGACGCTCGTTCAATCGGTGTTAAGGCTCCCATTCGTGAGTCCGGCGACCTTGAGGGTAGCGGTGGCTGTAAGCTTGTTGGCCCTAAGGGTGAGGTTGAGCTTCAAGACGGCGTTATTATTGCAAAGCGTCATATCCACATGACACCTGCTGACGCTGAAAAATATAACCTTTCAGACAAGCAAATCGTGTCAGTTAAGGTTGAATCCGACGGCAGAAGCCTTGTTTTCGGCGATGTTGTTGTTAGAGTCAGCCCCTCATATGCTCTCGCTATGCATATAGACACAGATGAGTGTAATGCCGCTTCATGCGTACCCGGTATGGAAGGCGACATTATCTGATTTCATTAAAAAAGACACGGTCGCAGTTTGGTTTAAGCCTTTAACTGTGACCGTTTTAAATTCACATTTTTCGGAGTTGCTTATTAAATGAAAAGAATCCTGCAAAATTTTGCTATAGGTTTCATTTGCGTTTTAGCTCTTGTTTCCTTTTGTTATATTGGTCTGAGTGTTTTTGGCTCAGGCGGTGTACTCTCACCCTTTGTGGCGGCAACAACACAATCGGACACAACGACAACTCAAGCGCCTACCACCACAAAGCAAAACACGACTAAACCGACTAAGGAGCAAACCACAACTGTTGCAACGACTGCGGCACCTAAAATTGAGTTCGAGGGCTTTTCGGTTATCGACTATTATCCTCTATCCCTTGCCAGCGGCGGCTCGTGGGATATTAAGCATTGTCAGGGTATGGCTATTGACAAGCAGGGCGGCTATGCCTACTATTCCTACACCAACACCTTTGTTAAATGTGACCTTGAGGGCAACGCTATTGGCTCTTTAACCGGCTTCACAGGTCATTTAGGCGATGTTTGCTTTAATGAAAAGGACGGCAAGGTTTATGCCTCATTAAATCCGGTGGGCAAAAAAGCTCTTTATGTGGCTATTATTGATGTCAGTCGCATTAACAAATTAGGGGTCAACTGTGAAAAAAGCGGACTTGTCAGAACAGTACATTTGCCTGAGGTTTGGTCAGATTTTTCCGCCAAGGTTAAAAACGGTGGCAAAACCTATTCAAGGCGCTATGGTGTTTCCGGTACCGATGCGGTCTGCTTTGGCCCGTCATTTTCAAGCGGAAAGGGTCACTATCTCACCCTCTCTTGTGGTACGACACCGCAGACTCAGAGAACCGACAACAACTATCAAGTCCTTATTCAATATGATGTCACCGATTGGTGGAGCGAATATTCTCAGCCTCTTGATGAGGATAAGGTACATCATATTGGCCCGCAAAAGCATAACGGCAAATATTTTGTCTACACAGGTACAACAAACTACGGTGTGCAAACCATGACTTATTTCACAGAGCTGAATCTTTGGATGCTCAATGTTTACACTACACCTAAAGTAGACGAATTTCCCGATTGGAACTTGTTTATAGTAGATGGGGATATAAAGCCTAAAAAACAGGCTTTAAAAGGGCAGGAGAAAGAGGATATTCAAAAGGTACTCACTCTTTATCAGGACGGACTTTTACATGAAAACACAGGGATTTACGGCTTCTCCGCGTCAAACGGCGCAAAGGGCATTGAATATGTGGGCAGGGGACTGTTTTATATTATCCACCCCTATAAAACATGGTACGGCAAGCAAACAGGTGTAGCTTATCTTTATGTTTGGAACGGTGGCTCACCTGACCCATTTAAGTTAGCGGCAGGTGTCAGCGACGATTACACAATATCAAAAAAGGTAACAACTACCAAGGCGAAAACCACAGAAAAATCGAAAGATAAACCAAAGGAGAATTAAAATGGAGCATTTCTTTGCAATGCATTCGAGAATGAAATATATTAATCGCTGGGCGCTTATGAGAAATGTTAGGCAAGAAAATATCAGCGAGCATAGCAACGATGTGGCTGTCATTGCTCACGCACTGGCGGTAATTAAAAACACTCGCTTTGCAGGTGATTTAAACCCGGAAAGAGCCGCATTTTTAGGCCTTTATCATGATATGACAGAGATAATTACCGGAGATATGCCAACGCCGGTTAAATATCACAGTGAGGATATGCGTCAGGAATTTCGCAAAATTGAAGACGGTGCCGCAGAAAAGCTTTTGAAAATGCTTCCCGACGATATGAGGGAATACTATACAAGTGCCTTTTTCCCTAAAAGCGAAGACGAATATCTTTGGCGGTTAGTTAAAGCGGCAGATAAGATTTCTGCCCTGGTGAAATGTATAGAAGAAAAAAATGCCGGCAACAATGAATTTACAAAGGCTCTTGAAAGCACTTATCAAGCTGTCAAGAGCATGGATATGCCGGAAGTAAACTACTTTTTAGAGGAGTTTATACCAAGCTTTTATCTAAGTCTCGACGAGCAAAGTAAGGAGACATTTTAGTTAGTATTGCACAGTTTCAGCTGTGAGATTTGGTGATTTTGTTAAGAATGACAAAAGTTGCCACAAAAGGTAAAAAACTTCTTAAAAAGGTTGAAAATTTCTTTAAAATCGGCTATTATATTAAGGTAGATTTTTTATAATTTCAATGAAATATTTGGAGGTAAAAATTATGTCAGTAAAAGTTGCTATTAACGGTTTCGGTCGTATCGGCCGTCTTGCTTTCCGTCAGATGTTCGGCGCTGAGGGCTACGAA
>CAYWKY010000211.1:0-2905 GCA_964458915.1 uncultured Faecalibacterium sp. | reverse complement strand
TTTCAAGACCGTTCCGTTATGACCACTTCGGTATCTCTCCGTATTTGCTTAAAGATATTACCACAACTAAATGAAAATGTCAAGTGTTTTTTGCAATTTTATTTATTTCTTTTGTTTTTTCTTGTTTATGAGGCGAAGTATTACCCTCGCCTCATAGTTTTTATTTCAATATTTCGTCAAGAATTACATGTGATGCCTGCTCTTTGCTCATCATTTCTAATTCTTTTTCGCCCTCATTTGTGATAATTGTGATAACATTGGTGTCACCGCCAAAACCGGCACCCTTAGTACGAAGGGAGTTTGCACAAATCATGTCGCAATTTTTCTTGTGAAGCTTGGCTCTGGAATTTTCAATAACATTGTCCGTCTCCATTGAGAAACCACAAATAAATTGACCGTCCCTTTTATTTTCGCCCAAATATTTTAAAATATCCTTGGTGCGTTTAAGCTCAATTGTCATGTCGCCGTCCTTTTTCTTAATTTTTCCATCGGCAACAGTGACCGGAGTATAATCAGCAACGGCGGCAGCCTTTATAATAATATCCTGCTCAGCGACATTTTCTTTAACAGCTTGGAACATATCCTCAGCCGAAACCACTGGTATAGTTTTAACAAACATAGGGTACGGCGCATCGGTGTGTGCCGCAACTAAAGTAACCTGTGCGCCTCTGAGCATGGCAGCTTTAGCAAGGGCGATACCCATTTTACCGCTTGAATGGTTAGTTATAAAGCGTACCGGGTCAATAGCCTCTCTTGTTGCGCCGGCTGTCACAAGAACCTTTTTGCCCAGCATATCCTTTTCAAAGGCTATCTCCTTTAAAATGTACTGAAGCAATACGCTTTCTTCGGGCATTCTGCCGTCACCTATATCTCCGTTAGCGAGCATACCCTTGTCAGGTTCAACTATTTCGTAGCCGTATTTTTTCAGCTTTTCTATATTGTCCTGCACTATTGGGTTATGGTACATATTATGATTCATTGCCGGAGCGATAATTTTTTTGCATGGGCAGGCCATTACAGTTGTTGTCAGCATATCATCAGCTATACCGTAAGCTATTTTGCCTATAACATTAGCCGAAGCCGGAGCAACAAGCACAACATCTGCCTGCTTTGCAAGAGCAACATGCTCAACACTATATTGGAAATTTCTATCAAAGGTGTCAATAAGGCACTTATTTGAGGTTATAGTTTCAAATGTAATAGGATTTATAAAATTAGTGCTGTTTTCTGTCATCATTACAGTAACATTGCAATGGAGCTTTTTAAGCATTCTTGCAAGATTCGCAATTTTATATGCGGCAATACTTCCGCTGACCGCCAGCACTACAGTTTTTCCTTTAAGCATTAAGATTCCTCCCTATGGCAGATAACAAAGTTTACATTGAAAGTATAGCACATTTTTATTGAAAAAGATATATACATCCGAAAAAAATTGTGTTATACTAAAATTGTATTGTATCTCTCAAACAGGACTAAACCTGTTTATAAGGGAATAATAACAAGGAGGTCATATTTATGGCAAAAAAACAATCAAAGGAAAACATTCAGCAGCTCGTTATCTTAGGTCTGTTGGCGGCGGTTATGCTCATACTCTCCACCACATCCTTAGGCTATATTAATATCGGGCCGCTGGCAATCACACTTAATGTAATTCCATTGGGAATTGCGGCAGCAGCCTTAGGCCCTGTTGGCGGTGGCGTAATCGGTGCAGTTTTCGGTCTGACAAGCGTCTTGCAATGTCTTGGCATTGGCGGATCAAGTGCAATGGGCGTTATAACCTTTGAAATAAGCCCTATTTTAACGATTATTCAACGCTTTGTTACAAGGGTACTCGTTGGCATTATCGTAGGCTTTTTACATGAGCTTTTCGTTAAAAAGATTGGCAAAAAATCTGCTTGCTTTATTACAGGCTTCTTAGCGGCTTTTCTCAACACTGTCTTTTTCATGGGCGCACTTGTTCTTCTTTTCGGCAAAACCGACTATGTTCAAGAGCTTATTGCAGGCAGAAATATTATAGTTTTCATTTGCACCTTTGTTGGCATTAACGCTGTCACAGAAATGATAGCCTCCACAATTATAACCGGTGCAGTAGGTTCGGCTCTTTACAGAGCAAAAGCAATTAAATGAGGTAGGAATTATGATTTTAGCTATTGACATTGGCAACTCAAATATCGTTTTAGGCTGTTTCAAAGATCAGGAGATAATCTTCCGTGAGAGGATATCAACCAACCATACGGCAACCTCTCTTGAGTACGCCGCAACAATTAAAACAGCTTTTGAAATGTACAACATAGACACCTCGGCAGTTGACGGAGCAATTATTTCCTCAGTTGTACCCGCTGTAACAGGTACAATAAAAAGCGCAATAGAAAAATTTATCGGCTCCGATGTGCTGGTTGTCGGTCCGGGAATAAAAACAGGGCTGAGTATCGTCATAGACAACCCCAGTCAGCTTGGCAGTGACCTTGTTGTTGACGCTGTGGCAAGTCTTAACGAATATAAAGCGCCTATGGTTATTATTGATATGGGTACTGCAACCACTATTTCCGTTATCAACAAAAAGAAAGAATATATTGGCGGCATGATAATCCCTGGTGTAGCCGTGTCACATGACGCTCTCATTTCGAGAACCTCTCAGCTTAGCAAAGTCGCCTTGGAAAAGCCTAAAAAGCTTATTGGCTCAAACACTATAGACTGTATTAAAAGCGGTATTCTTTACGGCAGTGCCGGCACTCTCGACGGTCTTGTTGACAGAATCAACGAAGAATTAGGCGAGAAATGCACTGTTATTGCAACCGGAGGAATTGCTCCCGTAATTACTCCCCTTTGCAAAAATGATATTATCCTTGACGAAGACCTGCTTTTAAAGGGACTTATGGTTATATATAATAAAAACAAATAAATA
>CAYWKY010000210.1:0-2910 GCA_964458915.1 uncultured Faecalibacterium sp. | reverse complement strand
GTTTCCCAATAGGTTTTGGCAAGGGTTATGGCGTTTTTCGCCTTTTCCTTAAGTTTTCCCATGTTAATTCTCTCCTTCAAATATTTACACTGTTATTTAAGTATAACAAATTTTAGAAGAAAAAGAAATATATTTTTTACATTTTCTGCTGTTTTTGTTGGCAAGATTTCAGCAAAATGTTAACTTTTGACACACATTGTCATAAATCGTTGACAATTGTTTTTGTTTTTGCTATACTTAACCAAATTTAATATTGGAGGTTTTATATGGCTCTACATCCCGTTTTGGCGATGGCAATCGGTATCGTTGTTATGATGCTGCTTATCATCTTCACAAAAATGCACGCTTTCCCATCACTCATTATTTCGGCAATCCTCATTGCAGTTCTCGCAATGCCCTTTGGTGCAGACGCTTCTCTTGTTGACACCCTTACCGGCTGTGTCAGCACTGTCTCTAAAGGCTTCGGCAGTTCTATGACAAGCATAGGTATAGTTATAGGCTTCGGCTGTATAATGGGTATCTTTCTTGAAAAAAGCGGTGCGGCAAAGCGTATGGCTCTGACAATTCTCAAGCTTGTCGGCGTTAAAAGATGTGACATCGTTCTCGGTCTTACAGGTTTTGTTGTTTCTATTCCCGTTTTCTGTGATTCCGGCTTCGTTATTCTCTCCTCTCTTGCGAAGGAGTTTTCACGACTGACTAAAAAATCAATGGTTGGTCTTGGCGGAATTTTAGGCATGGGACTTTACATAACTCACTTTATGGTACCGCCCACACCCGGCCCTCTCGCCGTTGTTTCAACCTTTCAGGAAAACGGCTCGGCTATTGATTTAGGCATATTCATTCTCTGCGGTGTCGCAATTTCAGTTCCTTTGTTTATATTCTCGGTTTTACTTTTCCGCTATTTCGGAAAGAAATATCCCAACCTTGTTGTACCCCACGAGATTGACCGTTCAAAATATACCGAAGCTCAGCTTACAGTTCTTGACCGTATTCAGGCTAAGCAGGAAAAAGACGAAGAGCTTACAACAGAGGACTTTGCAGAGCTTTTAGCTTCAGAGAAGCTCCCCAGCGCATTCCTTTCCTTTGCCACTCTTCTCGTTCCCATTTTGCTTATTTTCGCTAACACCCTTGTGGGTCAAATCGATTCCCTTGCAGGCACAGCCTTTGCTAATGTTGTTACCTTCCTGGGTCAACCTATCGTAGCTCTTTTCATTTCCCTTTGCATGGGCGCATTCCTTCTTTGCAGAGAGTATGACAAAAAGACCTGCGTTGACCTTATGCAGGAGGCTTGCCGTGATGCAGGTCCTATAGTTTTCATCACCGCTGCCGGTGGCGCACTCGGTGCAGTTATCAACGCAACAGGCGCAGCAGGAATTATGGCTGACTGGATTGTTGAAGCAGGTGTTCCCGCAATACTTATACCGATTATTATCGGCGTTGTTATGCGTTTCCCCCAAGGCTCAGGTACAACAGCTATGATAACAGGCTCGGCAATTATCGCCCCGATGATGTCAACACTGGGCATCAACCCCTATCTTTGCGCTCTTGCCCTTTGCCTTACTACAATGTGTCCCAGCTATATGAACGACTCATATTTCCATGTTGTGACAAACTTCTCAGGTATGGATATTAAGACAAGCCTTAAAACATGGTCCGTAGCTTCAATACTCGTTCCTGCTTTCGGCTCTGTTATACTTATTATCCTTTCCTTGTTTATCCACTAAAATAATCAGTCGGTACCAAAAACGGTATCGACTTTTTTTATTTGTCCTTGTTGACTGTAAGGGTCAATTCTGTTACAATTAAATAAACTAAAATAATTGGAGATGAACTTAATGAAAGACAGCATTTTAAAAATCCTTTCACCCCTATGGACAGCAGTAACAATTTTTGCAATGGTTATAACCTGCGTTTTGGACTGCGGTGAAGCAACAACATCACCTAACACAGCTCTTGTTGACACTGACCGGGTTTATCTTGAAAAAGCAATGGTTACAGGTCAGGGAATTACAACAGACGGCGAATACTACTACACCTCCGGTTCTATGACAGCCTTAAAAATGACAGGTCTTGCCAAATGGAAGGCAGAGGATTTCTCTCTTGTTACTTCAAAGCTGGGTGTGGTACCGCAAGAGTGTAGCGAAAACTACGGCAGTAATCATGTTGGCGGAATAAGCTATTATAACGGCCTTATTTATGCCGGAGTTGAAAACAAGGGCAAGGATCACCCCTTAGTTATAACCTATGACTGCGAAACATTAGAGGCAGTGAATATTTATCATATGCCAAATGATATTTTGCCCAACGGTATTCCTTGGTGTGCAGTTGACAAAGAAAACGGTCTGCTTTACTGCTCACCCTTCCGTGATGTTGAAAAAATAGCTGCATTTAAGCTTGATACTATGGAGTTTTCACACTACATAAATCTTTCTCAAGGCATAAGCCGAATCCAAGGCGGTGAGGTTTACGGCGGTAAGCTTTACCTTTCAATCGACAACGAAGACAACACCGATGCAGTTTACTCTATTGACGTTAAAACCGGTGACACACAGCTTATTTTTGAGCGTACTCTGCCGGGTCTTGCAGGCAACGAAGCTGAGGGAATGACAGTTTATCCCATGGCTGACGGCTCACTTTATCATATTATAGATTATGATAAAGCTGTTGGAATTTATATAAGACATTATGAAAGTGTAAAATAAGGTGAGATAAAATAAAAGGGACAGATGATTTTGCGTTATTGATTCTGCAAAGCGAAAGCTTTAGTTTTCGCCTGAGCGCAAAGTCATCGGTCCCTTTTCATCTAACAAGTTGATTCCTCGCCCAAAGAGACAAAAATCACTTGACAAGTTCATGTAGATTAACTATAATATGGATAATCTACATGAACTTTTTATTTTGAGGTGAACT
>CAYWKY010000209.1:0-2967 GCA_964458915.1 uncultured Faecalibacterium sp. | reverse complement strand
AATACTAAATTTAAATAACAAACCGAGCTTATGCAAAGTCAGCTCGGTTTGTCAACTATTATTTTAATTAATATTTGTCTTTAATTCTAAGACCGGTAGTGTTGTAATAACTAACATATTTTCCGCTATAAGCTCTTACAGTATAGGTATAGGTTGTTCCTTTTTTAGCCGACTTATCCAAATACGAAGTAACCGAATTGCCTTTTACCGTTGCAATTGCCTTCCATCCACCATTACCGGTTTTACGATAAACGTAGTATCCACTCGCTCCAGTAACCTTTCCCCACTTAATACTTATACCACTTTTGTTAGAAACTACACTCGTGAGCTTAGGTGTATCCATTCTCTTAATCGAAAGGCCGTTTTTGTTAAAACCAGAAACAGATTTACCATAATATGCTTTTACAGTATAAGTATATGTTTTTCCTGCAACGGCGCTTGTATCAATATAGTATGTCTTATTGGTTGTAGCAATTCTCTTCCAACCTGACGAACCAGTTTTGCTGTAAACATAGTAACCAGTTGCGCCACTTACCTTTTCCCAGGTCGTTTTAATTCCAGAATTAGTGTTGGAAATCGATTTGATTTTTGGAGTAGCTAAATATACAGATGCATTTATTTTATAATCTATACCAACTATATCGCCATACTTACCATAAACTTTAATATAGTAGACGCCATCTTTTGTAGTACCGATATTAGGTAAAGATATTTTTTCATTATCTGATGAATATATCTTTTTATACGATAATTCATTGTAACTTTCATTTGCATACTAATAAATTCAAATTTCTCAGCACTTATCATAATTGTGATCGCTGTAAGTATATTCAAAGTTTATGTCAATCTTTCCATTTGATGATGCGGTTATTTCGTAATAGTCATTATCGCCGTGTTGATTAATCGTTCCACAAACAGTATCACCCGCAGCCGGCGTATTCGCTGTTGCATATGAATTGTTAGCTTCGATTTCATAATTAGTTGCAGCACTTGCTTTGAAATGAATCAAATTCAAAGTCATTAACATTGTTAAAACAAATAAAAGTGGTAAAATAATTCTGTTACCATTTTTCATAATATATTTTCTTTTTCGTTTTAAAATAAAATTTTTGGTACAAAAAAATTCTCCTATCCTCCTTAAAGTCAACTTTTTTACACAACAAATATATCGCTCTGCTTTAGTAATTTCAATGATTTTTCCCAAAAAGTTTATAATTTATAATTCCATGTATCCTTAAAAACATTTTAACTTGACCTTTTCCCATCACTGCGATATAATATCCCGTGACAAATGATAGATATGAGGCTAAATAAATGAAAGTTAAATTTTATACCCTTGGCTGTAAGGTCAATCAATATGAAACTCAGGCAATGGGCGAGGCTTTGAAAAAAAGAGGATATGAAATAGCTCACGAAAATGACAGTGCCGACGTGTTTATAATCAACTCCTGCACCGTTACGGCAGAGTCCGACAGAAAAACGAGACAGGCGGTCAGACGCTTTAAAAGACAAAACCCTCATGGCATTGTTGTACTCACCGGCTGTATGCCGCAGGCGTACCCCGAAAAGGCAAAGGAGCTTATTGAGGCTGATATTATCCTTGGCAACAAAAATAATAAGGAGCTGCCCAATATATTGGAAAGCTTCATAAAATACGGTTCGAGGACATTTAATGTGTGCGAGCATAAATCAGGCGACAGCTTTCAAGGCGACACAATTACTTCCTTTGACGAGAGAACGAGAGCATATGTTAAAATTCAAGACGGCTGTAACCGCTTTTGCTCCTATTGCATCATACCCTATTCCCGCGGCAGGGTACGCTCAAAGCCACCGGAAGAATTAAGGTCTGAGCTTAAAGCTTTAAGCGATAACGGCTATAAAGAGGTTGTACTCGTTGGAATTAACCTTTCATCCTATGGCAGTGATATTGGTTGCACCTTCCCTAACGCTGTTAAAGTCGCTAACGATACTGAAGGCATACTTCGTGTTCGTCTTGGCTCACTTGAGCCGGATCACCTCACAGATGAGGTCATTGAGGCACTTTCGAAATGCGAAAAGCTTTGCCCTCAATTTCATATTTCACTTCAAAGTGGCTGCGACAAAACTCTTAAGGCGATGAACCGCCATTATAGCGCAGAGGAATACCGCCGAATTGCGTCTAAGCTGCGTGAATGCTTTAAGGATTGCACACTTACAACAGATATTATGGTTGGCTTCGCAGGCGAGACAGAAGAAGATTTTAACGAAAGTCTTGATTTCGCCAAGGAGATAGCCTTTGAAAAGGTGCATATATTCCCCTATTCTGTCCGTCAAGGCACAAGAGCCGAAAAATTTCCCGACCAAATCGACAAAAAAGTTAAAGATGAGCGCTGCAAAATATTAACAGCCGAAACGGATAAAATTAGACGAGAGTTTTTCCTGTCCCAAATTGGCAAAACTTATGGCGTATTAATAGAAAGCAGTCACGACGGTGACGGCTATTATATGGGCTACACCGCAAATTATATCCCTGTAAAAGTAAAACTGCCACAGGATTTCTGCGGCAGCATAGTAGATGTAACTATTAATGAAGTCAGTACCGACGATTATTGCATCGGTACATTAGTACAATAAGATTATTTAACAACGATAATAGAGTGTGTTTCCTCAAGGTGACACGCTCTTATTTTTTCACTCATTAGGGAAAATAAATCTGTGTTTCGGCACTCTAAGTCGTATATCTCTTTGGCTTTTCCCGTGAGCTTTTGCGCCTCGGAATGCTTTGTGATTATGGGCAGGGATGTGTTTTTCTTAGCGGAAGACAGCAAAGAAAGACCTTTTTCATTTGCTGCGATAATCTTAATATATGGCGGCACACCTTGACTCAAATTTTTTTCTATACCAAGATAAACATTCATCACTTCTCGGCGTACTCTCGACATGGTGTAATTTTTACTCTTAGCCTTGTCATATAAGTCTTCGAGACTA
>CAYWKY010000208.1:0-2987 GCA_964458915.1 uncultured Faecalibacterium sp. | reverse complement strand
CTTTGGAAATACGCTAACGGACTTGATGCTTCTCCTGTTCAATCATTCGACTATAAAGCACCTATCAAAAGTATGGGACACGGAATAACCTGTGTTTCTGACCTTATAAACAGTAACGAGGTTTGGTGCGTTATGCTTGAACTTACACAAGACATATCTCACAAGTTGCGTGTAAATAACCTTTTAGCAGGTGGTGTTGCTATTTCCATTAAGGACGAAACCTTATATACAAAAGTTTATCAATGTCAATTCGATTATGCCACTCATAATTCAATGGATATAGCAAAAGGAGCTTTTTCCTTATTTGAGCATAACTTTAATTGGAGCAGAACTGTACGAGCTGTCTGTGTACGAGCCATAAATCTTGTATCAGATAAAATTCCACAGCAGATTTCTTTATTTAATGATACAGCCGCTATTGAAAAACGAGATAAAGTTGAAACTGCTATTGAGAGCATACGAGAACGATATGGCAAAACATCAATAACTTACGCTTGTCTTATGGGCGATTTAAAAATGCCTAAAACAAAAGATGTAGAACTAATAATGCCAACAGGTATGGTTAAATAACAGGAGGTAGAAAATGAATACTGTCTTATTTGAAAAACATTGTCCAAGCTACAACAACGGCACTTTAGGTTGTGATGGTTTTTCTGATACCGACTCAATCTTTTGCCTTGCAGCAAACGGAGATAATAATTTCTTAAACTTTGGTATTATCGAAAATTCAATATTGTTTGTTGATAAATCAAAATCATTCTTTGACGGAGGATTAAATGTATATCAGCTTCAAGACGGCACGTTCAAACTGTCCCGTAACGAATTAAAAGAAGAATACAAAGGGAGAATTATTATGGCTACCAACATTTTTGATGATTGACGGAGGTAACTGCCATAGATGAAAAGCGTAATAAAATGCCCGACTTGCAAACGGCGAGTATTTGACACAACGGATAATAGCTTAGGCTTGATTGACATCAAATGTCCCCACTGCAAGCAAGTAGTTCAAGTGGAACTAAAACCAAAGCCTATTTACAGGCTCATAGAACTTAAACGAAAATAAAAATTTAATATAATTCTACTACTGAGCAACGGAGTCGATTGAGAACTACCAAATAGCCGGAGAGAACGATAGTAAGTCAATGTAAATCATTGACCGTTCTCTAATGCTATTTGTTCTCTCGGCTCTTTTTTTGTCCCATTTTTTATAAAAGTGGAGCAACTTTTCGCTCTTATTCGTTTCTATTGCTACCTGAATTGTACGAGGGTAGTTAAGCAAACAAAAAATAACACTCTCACTTCAATTCGATTATAACATTTATACCCTAAAAAGTGAGGTGCTATAGATTACGAGAAGTTTCACTCTCTATCCAAGACCGCCACCCTCCAAGTTTTTAACTTAACACTATTTATTTTAAAAACTTTTGGAGGAATAAAAAATGGCAAAAAACTATAAGAAATCAAATTATGGAATTAACAAAAACAGAAAAGGCATCGTATATCAGTATGCTGACGGCAGTTCATTTGAAATAACTTTAGAAAAAATCTCTGCTACAGACCCGAACTTTACGCAAGAGGATTTTGACAAGCTCAAAGAATTTTCTGATGAACTGTATCACAATGAAGAAAAAGGCGATTGTCTTTATGGTAAATGGGTAAAAACTGCTCTTGATGACAATAAGGATAGCGATTGGCTTGCTACAGAAGCATTGGAAGATGAGATTTTTGACAAACTCAATGAAAAGGAAATCTTCGACAAGATTTATGATGTGATTTACAACAATCTGACCGAAACCCAAAAGCGTAGAATGATGTTGTTTGCATTTAAGGGCTTATCGACCCGTGAAATCGCAGTTATAGAGGGGACTTCACAGAAATCTGTGTGGGAAAGTATTAACACCGCACAGAACAAAATAAAAAAAGTTTTAAAAATTTTTTGATTTTTACCCCCTCAAACACCCCTTTTTTGTACATTAGGTGAAAGGACAATTTTTATGTACAGTCTTTTTACGGACTGAAGGCAATGAAAATGAAATCCTTTTGACCTCATACAATGCACCTTGACAAAGAAAGCACGCAAGATAACGGCGTTGCAGTATAACAGCAAAACGGGAACATTCCGTTGCAAGCGAGCCGAGCAACAGGTACGCCAAGACTCCGCAAGGACGAGCGATAAATACGATGTTGTAAAACAGAGTGCTACTCTGTGGGCAAAGACCTTGCAACGGCACAATGATACTTCCGCATAGTCATAGTCCGAGCGTTAAAAGCGTCGCAGGCATTGAGTGTGGTTTCGGCGGAGCCGGAAAGGTGGAACTCCTATGGAGCAGTTTCGCAAACTGCCTCCCGTAATGCTTTAAATTTTAATATCAGACATTAAGGGATTAAATGTTTGATA
This sequence comes from uncultured Faecalibacterium sp., assembly GCA_964458915.1. GTDB lineage: Bacteria > Bacillota > Clostridia > Oscillospirales > Acutalibacteraceae > UBA6857. Next base: position 589 of record CAYWKY010000208.1, on the reverse strand, counting down.
TTTTTAGTCCTTTAATTTGTGCTATTAAAGCAAATAAATTTATAGGAGGTTTTGATTTATGAGTGAACTTAAAACTATGCAGACAACCGATATTTTAACTGTATCTGCTGACACTTTGGTAGATATAAATGATGTAGTTGTAAATAAAGAACTTTCAAAAAAAGAACGCATTTCAGAATTTATAAAACAGATTAAAAACCCGTACTGCTTCAAGTGCGGAGATTTTATTGTAAAAACGAGGTACACAAATAATGGACTTTCAATGGAAGATTGCTTACAGAGTGTTATACTCTGATTTTTTTGCTTAATCCGCAAAAGCGTGATAGAATTTAATCGGGAAATGAATTGAATATATAAAGCTAACCGAAACTCTTTGATTTTGCGGAAATCATCTAAAAATTCAAGGAGGTTTTCTTATGCCTAAATATTATGCTACTGATTATGTTCGTATCTCATATACAGATGATAAGACCTGTGAGAGCGACAGCATCACTAACCAAAAAAAATACATCGAGGAATTTGTTAAAAATCACCCCGATATTGAACTTGTGAACACAAGAGTTGATGACGGATACTCCGGCATCGTATT
>CAYWKY010000207.1:0-3012 GCA_964458915.1 uncultured Faecalibacterium sp. | reverse complement strand
GTGACAAACTCAGCCACTATCTCGGCACTTAACGCAAAAGCACCCTCATGGAGTAATTGGACAAGCTATGGCTATTATGCTGGTAACTATCATGTAGATAGTCAATATAACAGTAAATACAGCGGATATGGTACTATGAAACAAGTAGATTGGATGCGCTATACTGATGTAGTATATAATGGTGTAAAATACAGAGGTGTTAAGTTTACAAATTATAGACCGGATTTTACTTATTCAGCTACACCAACCGTAGGAAATCAAAAAATCAATGGTTATAAAACCGGCACAATATATTGGTTTAGGTTTGAACCATTAAAATGGCGTGTTTTAGATGCGAATACAGGTTTTATTATGTGTGATAAAGTCATTGATTCACAGGCCTATTCAAATACGATTTATCAAAAAGTTGAGTATATTGTACATCATGAAACATTTACTTATTATAACGATTCAGCTTGCACCCATTATGCAAGTGATTACGAAACAAGCTCAATTAGAGAATGGCTCAATAATGATTTTTATAACACAGCCTTTACAAGTGAAGAAAAAAGCTCCATAACAACTACTTCTCTGAATAATGACGGCTATTACACTTCAATCGGAAAAACAGGAAGGGAAGAATTAGACAGCGCTCAAACTAACGATAAGATTTTCTTGCTTTCATATAATGAGGTGTTGAATAGTGACTATGGATTTAGCAATGAGAGTATAGATTATGACGATATAAGAATGGCACATAGCAGTGAGTATGCAAGATGTCAAGGAGTAGAAGCGTGGTTTGATGACATAGACGATTATTTAGATGCTGACTATAATGATAGTTATTCTAGTTGGAGTTTGCGTTCCCCAGGCTCTTCAGATTCTGTTAGTTGTGATGTTAACTTCGATGGTTGGGTTGGAAAGTATAACTATGTTTATGATTGCGATGTTGGTATTCGACCTGCTTTAAAGCTCGACCTAAATGCTTTACAAATCAGTAGTATTACCCTTTCCTCAGCGAGTGCAACCTACAACGGCAAGGCAAAAGCACCGAGCATAACAGTTTTAGATGCATCAAATAACGAGCTTGTCAATGGCACAGATTTCACCTATAGCTATTATTCACAAGGCGAAAAGGTTAACAAAATGGTGAAGCCCGGCACATACACCATTAAGATAACATTTATGGGTAACTATAGTGGCACTAAGAAGCTTACCTTTACCATTCGTCCGGGCAAGACTTCATCAATTACAGTAACACCTACAACAAAAGGTACAACAAAAATAACATGGAAGTCCGTTACAGGTGCAACCGGCTATAAAATTTATATGCATAACGGTAAATCTTGGAAGTTACTTAAAACAGTGACAAATAAATCCTACACCATTACAAAGGATTATAACGGCAAGGCTCTTAAAATGGGTGCTCAATATAAGATTTGCGTCAAGGCTATAACTAAGGAAGCCGATGGCAATGTAATTATAGCTTCGTCATATACATCTAAATCCTTTAAGCAAATTCCTACTACTGTAACCCTTAAGGCAGGCAGCTCAAAAAGCAAGGTTAACCTTTCATGGACTAATATAGCAGGCGAAACAGGTTATCAAGTTTACTATGCAACAAGCAAAGGTGGAAAGTATACAAAGCTTGCAACAACAAAAGCTAACACCGTCAAGTATTCAAAGTCACTTACAAAGGGCAAAACCTATTATTTTAAGGTTAGAGCTTATACAAAAGTTGGCAATGGCTATGTTTACGGAAACTACAGCTCTGTTGTATCATGCAAAATTAAATAAATACATTCCCACAGTCATTGACATTTTCTGTCAAAAAACAAAACTTTTATGCAATTTTCGCATTTATTTTCCGAAAAAACATTGACAACAAAAAAACTCAGTATTATAATTACTGACATAAAAATTATTAAACACTGTGATATGGAAGAGTAAGTATTTTCAACTTTTACAGAGAGATGTCGGTCGGTGCGAGACATTAAAAGAGATTTACCGAAAATCACCATGGAGTGGCTGCGACGAAATCGCTGAAAGTAGTTGTAGACGGGAGCTCCCGTAATAGAGATAAGGTGTGTGACACCTGAGTTGTATCCTTTTTAAGGGTAAAAAAGAGTGGTACCGCGGAGGTTGTATTTTTGCCTTCGTCTCTTTGTTAGATCAGAAGTAACAAAGAGGCGAGGGCTTTTTTGTTGCCATGGTCAGCCTATATTAGGAAATAAGACACCTATAAAAATTCGCTTGTGCACGGCGTTATTTTTGTAAATGCCTTATTAATAAATAATTTTTTCTTAAAAAAGGAAGCGATCAATCATGAACACATTAGTTATTGTTCTTGTTGCGGCAGTACTATTGGTGTCGGCATATGCTCTTTATGGACGTTGGCTGGCAAAAAAGTGGGGAATTGACCCTAAAGCCAAAACACCTGCCGTTGAAAAAGACGATGGTCAGGATTATGTTCCTGCAAACGGTTGGAGCGTATTTAGCCATCAATTCTCATCTATCGCAGGCGCAGGCCCTGTAACAGGTGCTATTCAGGCGGCTGTATTTGGTTGGGTACCTGTATTGCTGTGGGTACTTATTGGCGGCATTTTCTTTGGCGCTGTTACTGACTTCGGTGCACTTTATGCCAGCGTTAAAAATGAAGGCAAATCAATGGGTATGCTCATTGAAAAGTATATCGGCAAGTTTGGCCGCAAGGTTTTCTTAGTCTTCTGCTGGCTGTTTACCCTGCTTGTAATTGCTGCTTTTGCCGATATGGTTGCAGGTACATTTAATGCGTTTACTGTTGATAATACAGGTGCAGCTGTTTTATCTGCCGCAGCGAAAACCAATGGCGCAGCAGGTACCATATCACTTTTATTTATGGCCTTCGCTGTTTTACTCGGCTTAATTGTTAAAAAGTTTAATCTCACCGGCTGGAAAAGCACAGTATTAGGTCTTGTCTTTACAATTGCTTCATTGGCAATAGGTATGTTACTGCCTATCACTGCCGGCAAGGACACTTGGTCATATATTACC
>CAYWKY010000206.1:0-3044 GCA_964458915.1 uncultured Faecalibacterium sp. | reverse complement strand
TTAGGTTCTTGTGCCGTAAGGTGTGCAGGTTCAAGTCCTGTTATCCGCACCAAAAAAAGAAAAATCCGAACCAAATTTTCCTTATAGGAAAATTTGGTTCGGATTTTTTGTTTATTTTGAGAAGTTTGAGAAAACGCACTCCAAAAATAGTTAAACGACCGAATTTCAAACCAAGAGTCCACGGAAGAAACAATCTTGATTATGGAGGATTTTGAAATAGTTTATCAGTTGTACGTTCAACATGGATAACGTTTTTATTGAACTGAAAATTTCAGACGGTAGCATGGTCGCCATCAATACTATCGCTGTAAAGAATGAGATTTCTGGCAATATTTATCAGCGGTCAGAACTGAACCGCCTAAGAAGTTGCGACTTTTCCTTCAAAATCCATATGACTTTATTGAAAAATGACAGCTTTGTGATATAATAGATAGTAATAATAAACAACCTATTTAAACCGATAAGTGAACACATGTAAATCAGTTATAAAAAGCTCTAAGTGCTACTTATTCAAAAGGATATTGCCAAATAGCAATTATATAAAATCTGAACTTTGTCACTGCAACGATAATCAAGCTCAGCAATGGTGAAGATGTTACACTTTATCATCTTTCATGTCTGCAATTATCTTGATTATAATATTCACAAAGCAGTCCGTATAGAAAAAAAGATAAGTCCGTTTTATAGGACTGTACTTTTAGTATAATAATACTAGCATAAATAATAGATACTTTTATCTACCATGTTGGAGGGATAAATAACTATGATGGATAACTCCAACGATAGACTAAATATACCAGAGATGCCGGGTATGCCCAAGATGATTGACAATATAAATCTGCGTGTCCGTGATAATCCGGAAAATACGATTACAAAGAAAATCAGGCTCGAAATGAGAAGCAGCCGAATAAAAAGTTCCGGCTTGCACAACAGGCCAAAGCACTCAAAAAGTTGCTTGATGAGCTTGGTTAAACTACACAAAGACGGGATGTATTCTAATGGCTAAAAAAGGTGGCGGAAGCAAAAAGAGTTTCTGGAATAATCCTTTTGGCGGTATGTTTGACTTTAACCGTGATGGTACAGAAGATTTAGGCGAACTATGGGTTGCACAGAAAATCTTCGATGAATGTACCAAGGAAAAAGAACAACAGCACGATGATTCATCAGACTATATGTATCATTCTGCTCTTGATGATGATTTTATTGATACCTCTTGGCGTGAATTTTGTGAGGACGGTTCTGAGTTTGACATAGACCCGGAAGATTACGAAACCGAGGATGAATATAACGAAGCCCTTGAGGAGGCGAGAAATGCTTGGCGTGACACTTGCGAGGACAGCAGCGAATACGGACTTGACCCCGATGATTTTGAGACAGAGGACGAGTACAACGAAGCTTTTGAAGAAGCGCAAGCAAACGAGCTTGACAGCATGTCAGCGCCTACAATCACGTTGCAGTTCTCAGTAGAATGTCCTGACATCGATAAAATTAAAGAAGAAAACTACCCCAACAAACGCAGATATAATGCTGCCTGCACCCTCGCAAATAAGTTTATCTGTTATAGCGACAGTGAATACGAAAAAAGAGAAAAAGCGTGCTGTAAGTTTATTGTAGATAAAGCTGACACAATTCCGGCAGCAAACTATTTATCCCATAAGGATGGTTTTCTTTATTCCCAAGCTATTAAGGACAACTTTTCTCTTTAAATCTCCCTGCCGGACGAGGATGAAACGCGTGAATTTGAGCTTTACCAAATCTTAATTAAAATCGCCAAAGGAGATATACCTCTTTCTTTCAAGGTTTGGAGTTGGTGCTTGGAACAATTTATGCCATACGCCGAGTATGACAATTATGCTCTTTTTGATATGACAACCTCAATAATTGATAAGCTTTACAACTTCCCGGATGGATATAAGTTATATCTTGTTCGCTATATGAACACGGCTCCAAACTTCACAAGGTTTATTCTGAACGCAAACTGTGAAGCACCAAACGCTATGCCGGAATTAATTGTAACAGCAATCAAAGATAATTTGCCTACTATAGCATTACAGTTATTCAAATCCACGTTAACAAAAGCCAGTGAAGATTGGAAAAAAATCAACCAGTTTACCGAAAATATGATTACTCGGAGTAAAGACTATAAAGAAGTCGAAACAATTGAATTTTTCCGAGACAACATGTTCCCGATGATTAAAGCAATTCCAATCGGCATGGTTCAAGATGAGATTTCAGGATGGGATGCGAAAATTGTCGAATACATTAAAATAACCGTAGCCGGAAGCGACAAATACACATACTCACGAGAAAATGCGTGGAGATTGTCTGTTCCAGACGGCAAGGAGTATGGATTAAATCCACGATACTATAACACGGAACAAGAATATCTTAAAGACCTACACGAAAAAAAATATAGTTGGCGTAAATGGTATGAGGATCGTGACACTCTTGGGCTTGATGTAAACAATTTTGAGACCCAAGAAGAATACCGAAAAGCATATGATAGCCGCCTTGAAGAAAAGTGGCAAAATAAACGTGAGCAACGGGAACAGGAACGGCGTGAACGGGTTGAAAAAGAGCAACGCATTGAAGCTGAAAAAGCTCGTGTTGATGAGAATATTTACACATTTTGCGGTGTTCTGTTCCCACACACTCTGCATCCCTATCATTACAGAACAGACGACACGACAATCAAAGTTGGCGATGATGTACTTGTACCGGTAGGCGACAAAGAAACAATCGGCAAGGTTGTTTCGGTCGGACAGTATATGCGTGTAGCAGCCCCCTATCCTGTTGACAAAACAAAGTTTATTATTAGAAAAGCGGAGAAAGAATTGAAGTAATGTCGGTTGAACAGTATCAAAAAGTGTAAACAGCTTAGATAAATAAATTGCTGATTTTGTTGACGAGTTTGTTGATAAAATAAGAATTGGCTGTGTGGTACGATACGACTAAGCTCAAATGTGGCGATTCTATTCGTGAAAATATAGAATGTGGACTTGCAAAATCAAGATACGGTGTGGTTATCCTTTCTTCAAGCTATA
>CAYWKY010000205.1:0-3045 GCA_964458915.1 uncultured Faecalibacterium sp. | reverse complement strand
AACCCATACCACGATATACCTTATATTTTCTACCTTGATAAATTTCTGTGTCTGAGGGTGATTCTTCACAACCGGCAACAAGTGAACCGATCATAATAGCTGAAGCACCGGCAGCGATAGCCTTAACAATTTCACCTGAATATTTGATACCACCGTCACCGATAACATTTATGCCGTACTTAGCAGCCATTTCAGCGCAATCATAAATTGCTGTTATCTGAGGTACACCGATACCTGCAACGATACGGGTGGTACAAATTGAACCGGGGCCGATACCAACCTTAACGCAGTCTGCGCCGGCTTCAATAAGAGCCTTGGTTGCCTCAGCTGTTGCAACATTACCTGCAATAAGTGAAACATTGGGGAATGCAGCTTTAACCTTTGAAACAGCCTTTAAGATGTTTTGGCTGTGACCGTGAGCTGAGTCAAGAACGAATGCGTCAACACCGGCCTCAACGAGAGGAGTAGCTCTGTCTAAAACGTCTGCTGTTGCGCCTAAAGCTGCGGCACAAAGGAGTCTGCCTTCGCTGTCACGAGCTGAGTTGGGGTACTGAACAGCTTTTTCAATATCTTTAATTGTTACAAGACCTTTAAGTGCGCCTGTTTCATCAATAAGAGGAAGCTTTTCAATTTTGTGCTTCATAAGAATAAGCTTAGCTTCTTCAAGTGTTGTACCGAAGGGTGCGGTAACAAGATTTTCCTTTGTCATAACTTCCTTAATGGGAATGTTATAATCTGAAAGGAAACGAAGGTCACGGTTTGTAAGAATACCAACAAGTTTACCGTTTTCGCAAATGGGCACACCTGAAATTCTATAGGAGTGCATTATATTTTCAGCTTCATAAACATAGTTGTCGGGTGCAAGGAAAATTGGGTTTGAGATGATACCGTTTTCACTTCTCTTAACACGGTCAACCTCTTTAACCTGATCCTCTATTGTCATATTTTTGTGGATAACACCAAGACCACCTTCACGAGCAATAGCGATAGCCATTCTTGATTCGGTGACTGTGTCCATTGCGGCTGTCATTACCGGGATATTAAGTCTGATACCCTTTGTAAGTTGTGTTTCAAGACAAACATCTGCGGGAAGAACATTTGATTCTGCCGGAATGAGAAGAACATCGTCGAAGGTAAGACCTTCCTTTACAAATTTTGAATTGTACTGCATAGTCATGATCCTTTCTCTGTTTATTCAGCTATTTTTCCTTTTTTGCAAGGGTAGTTTTCCTCAAAAATGAGCAAAAATCCCCTTAAAAAATGTATTAAGTCATTATATCGTGTAAAAACATAAAAGTCAATAACTTTTTTGAAAAAGGGAGAGATAGTTAGATATGGGTAACGGGGAGAGACACTTTTAGGTAATAGGGGACAGGTACTTTAGTGCCCAGAACACAAAAGTACCTGTCCCCTATGGCTTTGTTTACTGCGTAAACAAGAAACACTTGACAGCTATCATTAAGTAAATATATAATAATATAAGCAACTATAACTATATCGGACGGATAAAAATGAAATATGAAGCTATAAATAACAATATAATCGTCACTCAAGCGCCATGCCTTAATATCGAGCTTTGTCTTTTTTGCGGTCAAGCTTTCAGATGGAAGAAAAATCAAGACGGTTCTTTTCATGGTGTTGTTTGCCATAAGGTGACTGATATAGAGCAAGTTGAAGATAAAATTATATTCAAAAACACTTCTCAAGAGGATTTTCTTTCTCTTTGGCAGGATTATTTTGATTTAACTGCCGACTATGTTAGTATCACAGATAAATTTAACTGCGATGAGCATTTAAAAAAGGCTGTTAAAGAGTTTTACGGAATAAGAATACTTCACCAACAGCCTTGGGAGGCTCTTTGCTCTTTTATTATCTCTCAAAACAACAACATTCCCAGAATTATGGGTATAATAGATAGACTTTGCGAAAATTTCGGTGATAAAATAAACGATAATGACTTTTCCTTTCCGTCTTATGAAAAGCTTGCCGCTTTAAGTGTCGAAGATTTAGCGCCACTTAGAGCAGGCTTTCGCAGCAAATATATAATCGATGCGGCTCAAAAGTTGGCAAGCGGCGAAGTCGATATTGAAAAAATAAAAACCATGCCTATTGATATGGCACGCCGGGAGCTTATTAAAATTAAAGGTGTTGGCGCAAAGGTTGCCGAATGTACCTTGCTTTATGGATTTAAAAGAAAGGAAGCCTTTCCCGTTGATGTGTGGGTGAAAAAAATTATGTCTGAGATGTACCCTGCCGGCTTGCCAAAATGCACGGAAAATGTTGAGGGAATCGCTCAACAGTACCTATTTCATTATAGAAGAAATTCAACTGAGTTTAAGAATAAGGATTGATATTATGACAAAAAAACAAAGAGCCTTGCTTTGTGTTGAAGCTTTAGAAAAGGAATATCCCGAAGCTATTTGCTCTCTTAATTATTCCGACCCACTTCAGCTTTTAATTGCAACAAGACTTTCGGCTCAGTGTACCGACGAGAGAGTTAACAAGGTTACACCTGCTCTTTTTGAGAAGTACCCCGACCTTGACAGCTTTTGTAACGCAAATGTGGAGGATATAGAAAAGCTAATATATTCCTGCGGTTTTTATAAAACAAAGGCAAAGGATATAAAGGAGCTGTCAATAAAAATCAGAGATGATTTTTTCGGCAGAGTACCCGACACAATAGAAAAGCTCACCTCTTTGCCCGGTGTAGGCAGAAAAACAGCTAACCTTATTATGGGCGATGTTTACTCTCAGCCGGCAATTGTCGCTGACACTCACTTAATCAGAATAACCAACCTTTTAGGCTTGACCGAAACCAAAGACCCGAAAAAGGTTGAGCTGGAGCTTAAAAAAATAATTCCCGGCGACAAAAGCAACGATTTTTGCCACAGATGTGTTCTTCACGGCAGAGCCGTTTGTGTTGCAAGAAGACCGAATTGCGCCATTTGCTGTATGAAAGATTTCTGTAAAAGCGCCAAATAAGTTACACAGTGTTTGATTTAACAGCGCAGGACTTTACAGAAAGTATCTTTTATGATATTATAC
>CAYWKY010000204.1:0-3072 GCA_964458915.1 uncultured Faecalibacterium sp. | reverse complement strand
GCCCTCTTCTGTTTCGCCGTCACCGAAAAGCTTGCCGAGATATTCAGCGATAACTGCGAAAATAGCTTCGAGGAGTTCAAGAAGTTCACCGATTGTCATGGTTTTTTCTCCTTTCTTAATCTTTGATTGCATTGAAATCATAACATAAACTATTCACAAAATCAATAGTTTTATAAAATTTCAATCTGACACATTTTCATTGCCGATAAAGCATTGCTGTGGCTTTCAGGAGTAACACCTGCACAGCAAGCGGAGTCAACACTGATTTTAATTTCCGGCATTTTAGCCTTAAGAAGCATTGCGTTAGAAATTACACATATATCAGTGCAAAGGCCTATAATTTCAATTGCTTCAACACTGTCTAATTTGGCAATGCAATCGCTCAGCTCAACGCTGCCAAAGGTGGGTTTATCTATAATTAGGCTGTCACCTACACAAAGCTTGTCGCTTATCTGCCAGCCGTCAGTACCCTTAATACAGTGCGGTACAGGCAAATTTCTGCCCTCTTGAGTTTCGCTGTAATTGCTGTGGTGAGTATCTCTTGTGAAAACTACCATGTCACCGTTTTTACGATAAAGCTCAATTTTTTCCTTGACCTTATTAACTATCGCCTGAGCCTCTTTAGTACCGAGAGCGCCGTCAATAAAATCGTTTTGCATATCAATTACACATAACACCTTCATTGTGTAAATCTCCTTTTCGTCTTCATTTCAGTTTGTTTATAATATTTTATTTTAGTTTATGCTTTTTTCTTGTTTGCGCTTTTTATAAGCGAAAGAGCAAGGAAAACAATAACAAACATTAAGGGCAAAACGATAAATACATTTTGCACGAAGCCGGCAATAATAAAGCCGACGAAGGATATTGTGGCGACAAATATAGAATAAGGCAGCTGAGTGTTAACATGGTTAATGTGGTTACACTGTGCGCCGGCTGAAGCCATAATTGTTGTGTCGGAAATAGGTGAGCAATGGTCACCGCAAACAGCGCCTGCAAGACAAGCTGACATACCGATATAAAGCAGTTCGTCTGTTGGGTCAAAAATTGCCGCTACGATGGGAATGAGAATACCGAAGGTACCCCAAGATGTGCCTGTGGCGAAGGACAGCAGACAGCCAACGAGGAATATAATTGCGGGCAGGAAGTTCTGAAGCCCTTGGGCAGCATTTTCCATAAGGTCGTGGACATATGTGCTTGCACCGAGAAGACCTGTTATGTTTTTAAGCGTAGTTGCAAGAGTAAGAATCAATATTGCCGGTACCATAGCGTTGAAGCCCTTTGGTACACAATTCATAGCCTCTTTAAAGCTTATTACACGTCTTGCAACAAGATAAACAACAATAAACAATATAGCGACAAATGCGCCTAAGGGCAGACCTACAGTGGCATCTGTATTAGCGAAAGCATCTTGAATAGTAACGCCACCTTGCTGCTTTCCGACATGAATAAGACCGGCAACACAAGCAACAATAAGAACTATAATAGGCAAAGCAAGATCCAAAAGCTTTCCTTTAGCGTTAGGATTTTCTTCGTCGTTGGCCACTTTGTCGCCTGTAGTGAAAAGGTCGCCCTTTTCTGCGTTCATTTCGTGAAGCTTCATTGGGCCAAAATCAACTTTCATAAGAGTGCTCATAATTATAAAGCCGATTGTGAGCAGTGAGTAGAAATTATAAGGAATTGCTTTAATAAAAAGCTCATATCCGTTAAGTCCGGTACCGCTGGCGAAGTCGGAAACAGCGGCAGCCCACGATGAAATGGGGGCAATCATACAAATTGGTGCGGCTGTTGCGTCTATTATGTAAGCGAGCTTTGCTCTTGAAATATTCTTTGTGTCTGTGACCGGGCGCATAACCGAGCCAACGGTAAGGCAATTGAAATAGTCATCAATAAAAATCAAACAGCCTAAAGCAAAGGTTGCAAGCATAGCACCCACTTTTGATTTAACATGCTTTTGCGCCCATTGACCAAAAGCGTAGGAACCGCCGCTTTTATTTACAAGAGCAACCACAATTCCCAACAAAACAAGGAAGATGAATATACCTGCCGTACCTGAAACAGCAGCGATAAAGCCGTCATTAATCATATTATCAATGGCTTTAGTTATGTTAAAGGACGACGAAAGCAAGGCACCGAAAATAATTCCGATAAGCAGGGAGGAATAAACCTCCTTTGTTATAAGAGCCAGACCTATGGCTATTATGGGCGGTACTAATGCCCAAAAGGTATTTTCAAACTTGTTAGTTTGTTCTTCGGTGTCGTTTTGCGTTTGCTGCTCAGACACAACATCGACTTCTTGACTGTCTTGCGCCTGCTCTGTGGCAAAAGCCATACCGGAAATAGGCACAACAAGAGCAAAAATAACCATTAGCACTAAAAGAATTTTAGGTATACTTTTTTGTTTCCTTTTCAATTTTATTTCCTCCTTTGTTAATTTTATCAAAATAAAATCAACTGTTAATAAAACTATTATACAATCCATTAAGTTAAAAATCAATAAGCATATAAAAATAATAGGAGTGGAAAGTTACTTTTCACTCCTATTAAAAGTTCAAAAGGAAGACCATCCACCGGTCTTCCTTTGAATATATTTTCTCATTTTAAAAGCATCAAATATGCTCGTCACTTCATTTTCAATTGCTTATATATTCTATCACTATATTCTCATTTTTTCAATATCCAAATTAACCAAATAAACAGGGCCAAATTTGGTGCTATTGACTTTTGAAGTGGCTTTTTTAACAATATTTCACATTAGTTTTTGTGATGTTTACCTAAATAGGTATTTGTTCTGTGAGGTCGGGAAGAATTAGCAATTAGCAATTGTCTAACAGGGGACAGGTACTTTAGTGTTGCAGAACACAAAAGTACCTGTCCCCTGTGGTTTCTGCGTTTTATTTGCCTTAAGAGCAAATAAAACAACGGAGAGGTTCTGCTTTCGGAGTAAGTGAGTGGAACGGGGGAGCCGCCCTCACCTCCCACTTCCACCCACCTAATCGAAGCCACCGAGCCTTCCCTCTCCCAACTAAAGTTTTGGTCGAGCTTTTTCAAAAGCTCGTGGGGTGTGGGGCAAAG
>CAYWKY010000203.1:0-3075 GCA_964458915.1 uncultured Faecalibacterium sp. | reverse complement strand
AGCTTTTTCAAAAGCTCGTGGGGTGTGGGGCAAAGCCACACGAAAAAGTAAAATAACATAATAGTGTAAATTTTAAAAGCTGTATTTTTTTACAACCCCTTATAATTACACACATCTTCAAGGAATTTATTTAATTTAAAAAACAGGTGGTATTTATGAAAACAAAAAGAAAAAAAGGAATGCTAAAAAAATGGTTTTTCCCTTATTTTAAAAAGCATAAAGCAGTTTTGGCTCTCGACCTTTTCTGTGCCACACTGACAACAGGCTGTGAAATAGTTTTGCCTATGATAGTTAGAAAAATCACAAGCGTTGCCACTACCGATATTTCAAAGCTGACCTTTGAGCTGATTTTTTCTCTTGCCGCTATTTATGCTGTGCTGAAAATCATTGATATGGCAGCAGGGTACTATATGATTTATATCGGTCACGGCATGGGTGTTAAAATCGAAAGAGATATGCGTGAGGATATGTTCGCTCACCTTTTAACTGCACCTTTTAGCTATTTTGACAAAACTAAGGTCGGACAGCTTATGTCCAGAATTACCTCAGATCTTTTTGATGTAGTTGAGTTCGCTCACCATTGTCCTGAGGAATTTCTTATTGCAGGCATTAAAATAGTTGCTTCCTTTACTATTCTTGCATTTATTAACCCCATTCTCACTGTTGCAACCTTTGTTGCTATACCATTTATTTTTTACGGAACGCTTTATTTCAGACGTCAAATGCGTACTGTGTTTAAAGAAAGACGAGTTGTTGCCGGTGAAGTCAACGCTCAAACTGAAACTTCACTTTTAGGCATAAGAGTAGTTAAATCTTTTTCAAACGAAGAAACCGAAAAGGATAAATTTAACCAAAGAAGTGCTGAGTTTGCCGATGTACAAAGAGCATCCTATAGATATATGGCAAGACTCAACAGTGTTGTCAGAATGTTTGACGGACTAATGTATGTTGTCATGATAATTCTGGGTGGATATTTTCTTATGACAGGCAAAATCACCGCAGCGGATATGACTGCCTATCTTCTTTATATTGGTATGCTAATAGCAGCTATAAAGCGAATTATTGAATTTACAGAGCAATTTGAAAAAGGCATGACCGGCATTGAGCGTTTTGCCGAGGTTATGGAGGTTCCTTCTGAGGCCGGGTACGATGAGAAGGAAAAAATCGAAAATGTTAAAGGTAATATTGAGTTTGAAAATGTAACCTTTAGCTATGAAGAAGAAAAAGGCGATGTTTTGGCGAATTTAAACCTTAGCATAAAGCAGGGTGAAAATATTGCAATCGTCGGCCCCTCAGGTGGCGGTAAAACGACTATGTGTAGCCTTATTTCCCGCTTTTATGAGCTTAAACAGGGCAAAATAACAATTGATGGCAAGGACATAAACTCAATCAATTTAAGCTCTTTAAGGCAGGCTATCGGTGTCGTACAGCAGGATGTTTATCTTTTCTCCGGCACTGTTATGGAAAATATTCTTTACGGCTCACCTAACGCCACACCTGAACAAGCTATTGAGGGTGCAAAAAGAGCCGGCGCACATGAATTTATTTCTAAGCTTCCCAATGGCTATGACACATATATCGGCGAGCGTGGTCTTATGCTCTCCGGCGGTCAAAAACAGAGAATAAGTATTGCACGCATATTCGTTAAAAATCCGCCAATAATCGTTCTTGACGAGGCAACATCGGCTCTTGACAACGAAAGTGAGCAATATATTAAAAAGTCTTTAGCTCAGCTGACAAAGGGCAGAACGACCTTCACTATAGCTCATAGGCTCTCAACTATAAGAAACGCTTCTCGAATAATTGTTTTAACAGATAAAGGCATCGAGCAGCAAGGTACCCATGATGAGCTTATGGCGCAGGGCGGAATTTACAAAAAGCTTTATCAGCTCAGCACTAATCTTGAAGATTAAAAAGCACCCGAAGAAAGGACCCTTCTCCTTTTTTCGGGTGTCTGTTTTTTTGGTACGCGTTTTAGCTTTTTTGTTTAGCTTTAAGCTCACGCTCCGCCTGGGGCAATCTGAGATAGACGGGTAAAAGCTCTTTTGAGCTCAACGCATCTTCTATATGCTTTTCAGCGGCAAAGCACACGCTGCTGCCTCTTTGATATTCACAATTTGCGGGAGCTTTTGTGTAACCCAAAGCCTTATAACAAAGCTTTGCTCCGTCACCGACAAAAATAACATTGTCATATTCCTTAAGCATTTCACCGAGTTGTTCAATCTTAATCGCCATATCCTCAGTAAGCCTTCTAATCTCTTCGCCCTCGACCTTGAATATAGCGCAATAAACCTGGTTGCATCTTGCGTCCATAACACTGACCGCTGTGCAGTTTCTGCCAACAAGATTAAAAGCAAGAGCTTCCAGAGTTGACACCGGCACACATTTTTTATTTAAAGCGTCGCACAGACCTTTAACTGCCGCAACTCCTATTCTTACCCCTGTAAAAGAGCCGGGGCCTACACTACAGGAAAAAAGGTCAATACTGTCTAAGTCTATTTCGCCGTTTTTTAAAACGGAGTCTATCATCGGCATAAGCGTTCTCGAATGAGTAAGCGATGCATTTATACTGCTTTCGGAAAGAATTTTACCGTCCTCGGTTACGGCAACGCTCGCACACACTGCGCTTGTGTCAACAGCTAAAATTCTCATTCTTCATCTATTCCTTCCACTGTTATAATTCTTTGGTTTTCGTCTTCACCCTGACTTATGCTCACTCTCACAGTACCCTCAGGCAAAGCATTTTCAATATTCTCGCTCCATTCCACAGCAAGCACAGCACCCATATCAAGATAATCAAAAAAACCGCTTGAATAAAGGTCATCCCACGACTCAACCTTATACATATCAAAATGTACTAAGGGAGGATTTCCGCCATAGTCATTAACAATTGCAAAAGTGGGGCTTGCCACATCAGCTTTAATACCCATACCCCTTGCAAGGCCTCTTGTGAAGGCGGTCTTGCCCATACCGAGTCCGCCAAAAAAAGCTATGACCGTTGCCGGTTTTACTCTTTGACCTATTTTTTCAGCAAAAGCTTCTGTTTGTGCCGGGCTGTTTGTAACTATTTTGAGC
>CAYWKY010000202.1:0-3094 GCA_964458915.1 uncultured Faecalibacterium sp. | reverse complement strand
AATAATCGCTGAAAAAGTCAAACAGCTCATCAGCGCTCATTTTCTTATTTAAAAGCGTAGTGTAAATAGGTACACTCACAGCCATGCCACAATAATAATCGCTGACAATAGGAGAAAAAACAGGTTCATTGTCAAGTCCTGTCACCTTTTTCATCTCAGGCAAATGCTTGTGTTTTTGTGTTAAGCCGTATTGTCTTGGGGTACCGATTTCTTCAAGTCTGTCCTCGGTCTCATATTCGGCAATCATTTTATTGCCACCACCGCTGTAGCCGGTGATACTGTGGGAGGTTACCGGATAAGATGAGGGCATAATACCACTGCTTACCAAAGGGTACACAATGGAAATAAAGCCGGAAGCGTGGCAACCCGGATTTGCTATACGCTTTGAGTTTTTAATTGCTTGATAATGCTCTTGTGAAAGCTCAGGGAAACCGTATGTCCAGCTGTCATTTGTTCTGTGAGCTGTGCTGGCATCGATGATTAGGGTCTTCGGGTTGGTTACAAGCTTCGCAGCCTCTATTGCCGCCGCATCGGGAAGACAAAGAAAAACAACGTCACTTTCATTCATTAGTCGCTGTCTTTCACAAGTATCCTTTCGCTTGTCATCGTCTATTTCAATTAGCTCAACATAGGGATGATTTATAATTTTACTTTTTAATTGCAAACCGGTAGTTCCGGCCTGACCGTCAATAAAAACCTTAATCATGTTTTGGGATACCTCTTTAAAAGTTATATTTATGCAAATCAATAGGACTATTATACACTAAAATGTATATTTGTCAAGAGTAACTTGCATATTTATAAGCAATATTCATTCAAATTGGATTTTTATGTCAAAAAGCAGGCTTTCCTATATATACGTTTGTTGAGTTTTCAAGCCTTACAACACCATCAGATTGAAATTTATTGAAAATTCTTTTGATTTCATTCAAATATTCGCTATAATTTTTATCCTGTGGTTTTAATGAATAGGAGCTTGAAAGAAGCCTGTTAGTAAAGCGTACCTCATCACAAAATTGAGGATTCGGAAAAGTCGCTTTATAGTATTTTTCACCGAAAAATAAATTTATTCTCTCGTCGTCCGGAGTCATTCCTGCGCTAAAGCCTTTGAACTCAGGACAAAACTTCATATTCAAAGCGAATATTTCTTTGTTGATTTCAAATTGCATATCTCGGCTGTTCCAAATTAAAAGCACCTTGCCATTACACTTTAAAATTCGCTCACACTCTAAAGCGAATTTCTTAACATCGAACCAATGAAAGGACTGAGCCGCAGTAACAAAGTCAACACTATTATCCGCAAGCTTAGTATTCGTTGCATCACCGTTTACAGAAATAAAATTTTTATATCCTTGTAGCTCATTTTCAGCGACAAGACGCATATCATCATTGGGTTCAACACAAAAAACAGTGCAGCCTTTTTCAAGGAGCTGCTTTGAAAATTTTCCGGTGCCTGAACCTATATCGGCAACTTGACTTTGAGATGAGAATCCAAGGGTGCTGAAAATATAATCAATAAAGCTGTCAGCATATGAGCTTCTGCCGAGAGTATAAGCCTTAGCCTTATTAGTAAATCTTTCTTTGTTATCCATTGGTTTTGTAAAATCCTTTTTCTTACTCTAAAAAAATCCTCCCCAAAATTGAGGAGGATTTAATGGGTTCAAGCTTATTTAACCATTGAAGCAATTTCAGCTGCGAAATCGTCAGCTTTCTTTTCAATGCCTTCGCCTCTTGCGAAACGAGTGAAGCCCTTAATTGAAACTTCGCCACCCATTTCCTTAGCGCAATTAGCAACATACTTAGCAACGTTTACATCGCCATCTTTAACGAATGCCTGCTCTGTAAGGCAGATTTCCTTATAGAACTTAGCAATCTTACCGTCAACGATTTTGCCAAGAACAGCTTCGGGCTTGTTAGCCATTTTGGGATCTTCTTTCATTTGAGAAATCATGAAGCCCTTTTCTTTTTCAACAACCTCAGCAGGAACTGAAGCGATGTCGAGGTACTGGGGATTCATAGCTGCAACCTGCATTGCAACGTCCTTACCCATAGCCTCAAAACTAGCGTTTGAAGCAGCTGCATCGTCAGCAGCAAACTCAACCATAACACCAACGCTACCGCCAGCATGGATATAAGTTTCAACAACGCCTTCAACTCTTACGAAACGACGAACGCTCATGTTCTCACGAATCTTAAGGAAAAGCTCCTGAACAGCCTCAGCAACTGTTACATTGCCATCAGCAATTATAGCAGCGTTAAGTGCGTCCATATCAGCAGGGTTCTTCTCAGCAACAGTCTTAGCAACTGTGTTAGCAAGAGCAACAAACTCAGGGTTCTTAGCAACGAAGTCTGTTTCACAGTTAACTTCAACGAGTACACCGACCTTGTTAGCCTTATCGTTATAAGCAACAACAACGCCTTCAGCAGCAACACGGCTTGCTTTCTTAGCAGCAGAAGCAAGACCCTTTTCTCTGAGGATGTCCATTGCCTTATCAAAATCGCCGTCAGCCTCTACAAGAGCCTTCTTGCAGTCCATCATGCCAACGCCTGTCTTCTCACGAAGATTCTGTACGTCTTTAGCTGTAAATGCCATAATAAATTCCTCCTATTTATAATAGTAAAGTGTTAATCAAAAATTATTCAGCAGCTTCTTCTGCAACTTCTTCAGCTGCTTCTTCTGCTACAGGAGCGTTTGACTCGCCCTGTCTGCCCTCGATAACTGCATCAGCCATAGCGCCTGCAATAAGTCTTACAGCTCTGATAGCGTCATCATTACCCGGGATAACATAGTCAACCTCATCAGGATCGCAGTTTGTGTCAACGATAGCAACGATGGGGATACCGAGCTTGTGAGCCTCAGCAACAGCAATCTTTTCTTTTCTTGGGTCAACAATGAAAAGAGCAGCAGGCTGCTTCTTAAGACCTGAGATACCACCGATGAACTTTTCGAGCTTTTCAGCCTCGAGTTGAAGCTTAATTACTTCCTTCTTAGGAAGAAGAGCAAATGTGCCGTCAGCTTCCATAGCCTTGAGCTGCTCAAGTCTCTTAATTCTCTTCTTAATTGTTTCAAAGTTTGTGAGCATACCGCCGAGCC
>CAYWKY010000201.1:0-3185 GCA_964458915.1 uncultured Faecalibacterium sp. | reverse complement strand
CATTTGTGTTAAACTTGTCGTCCATCTTAACTCTGTTGCTGTAGAACTTAAGCTCAGGTGAATAAAGAAGTGTCTCAGTTGATGCGAAACCGGGCACAACATGGTCAACAGCCTTAATAAAGTTGATAATATTCATCATAGCTCTATAGGGCATAGCAGCAGTAATATCACCAGCAACAGCATCGGGAAGTGTTGGCTTAACATTTGACTGTGACAGCTCTTTTTCCCATGTACGTTTGCCGTCTAAAATATCACCGAAGCGCTGAACAAGAATATGGTTAGCACCGAGCATATTGGTTAATTCGCCAACTTTTCTCGCATATTCGATAGGCTGATTAAACGGATAAGAGAAGTTATGTGACACCAAAATTGCAAGGTTAGTGTTATTACTCTTTAAATCCTTATATGAATGTCCGTTAACAACAGCAAGGTCATTATCATAGTTTTCCTGGCTGACGAAACCGCCGGGGTTCTGGCAGAAGGTACGAACCTTGTTTTTAAAAGGCTGAGGATAGCCGATAAGCTTCGACTCATAAAGCACCTCGTTGACCTTCTCAATAATTTCATTTCTAACCTCTACTCTAACACCAATGTCAACGGTACCCGGCTGGTGAGCTATGTCATATTCAGCGCAGATATTTTCGAGCCACTCAGCACCTCTTCTACCTGTTGCAATAACGGTACTGTCAGCCTCGATAACCATTTCATCACCCTTGTATGAGCGAATATGTACACCCTTACAAGTGCCGTCATCAAGAATAATGTCGTAGCACTCATAGCCGAAAATAATTTCAACACCATTGTTTATAAGATACTGCTCAATGGCAAAATAAATGCTCTGTGCCTTTTCTGTACCCATGTGTCTGATTGGGCAATCGACAAGCTTTAAGCCCGCCTGAATAGCACGCATACGAATTTCTTTAACTTCTTTTGAGTTGTTGATACCCTCAATATGAGTATCTGCACCAAACTCAAGATAAATCTTATCTGTGTAGTCAATAGTTTCCTGAGCTACTCTTTCACCTATAAGCTGAGGCAAGTCACCACCAACCTCATAACAAAGTGAAAGCTTACCGTCAGAAAATGCGCCTGCACCGGAAAAGCCTGTTGTAATGTGACAATAAGGCTTACAGCCAACACATTTTTTAGTTTGATCTTTAGGGCAATGTCT
This sequence comes from uncultured Faecalibacterium sp., assembly GCA_964458915.1. GTDB lineage: Bacteria > Bacillota > Clostridia > Oscillospirales > Acutalibacteraceae > UBA6857. Next base: position 2,014 of record CAYWKY010000201.1, on the reverse strand, counting down.
TTTCTCTACACTTTGACCCTTTTCAACAATAACGATACTTTTTTTACTGCCCTTTTTAATCATTTCCAAAGCGGTGAAAATGCCCGCAGGGCCTGCGCCGATAATAACAACATCTTTTTTCATAGACTGTCTCCTCGCATAAATTAAGGGACTTTATCCATGGAATAGATAAAGTCCCCTTCAAAATATTCCTCTTTATTTTAGCATTTATAAAGAGTTTTGTCAATACCAATTGCTATATCTGATGCTTTTATCGGGATATTTGCCTTTATTAATACATTCCGCCGCCCTGAGCCATTGCTGCTGCAGCTGCTGCGTCTGCGGCTGGGTCGGGAATATCTGTAATAAGTGACTCAGTTGTAAGAACCATAGCTGCTACGCTTGAAGCGTTTTCAAGAGCTGAACGTGTAACCTTTGTCGGGTCAAGAATACCTGCTTCGTTCATAAGCACATACTCTTCCTTTGCAAAGTTGAAGCCGTAGCCAATCTTGCCGCTTGAAACGATTTCGTTAATAATAACTGAGCCTTCAAGACCTGCATTCTTAGCTATCTGACGAACAGGCTCTTCGAGTGCCTTAAGAACGATACGGATACCTGTCTTTTCGTCTTCATCCTCTGTCTTTTCAAGAAGTGCGTTTACGCTGGGAATTGCGTTGAGAAGAGCAACACCGCCACCTGCAACAGAACCTTCTTCAACAGCTGCCTTAGTTGCTGCAAGTGCATCATCAATACGAAGCTTCTTTTCCTTCATTTCAGTCTCTGTTGCTGCACCAACCTTGATAACAGCTACGCCGCCAGCAAGCTTTGCAAGTCTTTCCTGAAGCTTTTCTGTGTCAAATTCTGATGTTGAAGACTCGATTTGAGCTTTAATCTGGTTAACACGAGCTTTAATGTTAGCCTTATCGCCTGCACCGTCAACAATTGTTGTGTTTTCTTTAGTAACAACAACCTGTCTTGCTGAACCGAGCATATCAAGAGTTGCTGTGCTGAGTTCAAGACCTAAATCACTTGTGATAACCTGACCGCCGGTAAGAACAGCAATATCCTGGAGCATTTCCTTTCTTCTGTCACCGAAGCCCGGAGCTTTTACTGCAACACAGGTGAAAGTACCTCTGAGCTTATTAACAAGAAGTGTAGCGAGAGCCTCACCCTCAACATCTTCAGCGATAATAACCAGCTTCTTGCCCATTTTAAGAACCTGCTCAAGAAGAGGAAGAACTTCTTGAATGTTGCTGATTTTCTTATCTGTAATAAGAATCGAAGCATCATCAATAACTGCTTCCATTTTGTCAAGGTCAGTTGCCATATAAGGTGAAATGTAACCTCTGTCGAACTGCATACCCTCAACAACCTCTTTCATTGTTTCGGCTGTCTTTGACTCTTCAACAGTGATAACACCATCAGTTGTTACAACTTCCATAGCTTCAGCGATAAGATTACCGATGCTCTCGTCTGCTGATGAGATAGTAGCAATTCTTGCAATATCCTCAAAGGTTGTAACAGGGCTGGAATTAGCTTTAACTGTTTCAATAGCTGCTGCTACTGCCTTTTGAATACCCTTTTTAACTACCATTGGGTTTGCTCCTGCGGCAACATTCTTCATACCCTCACGAACAAGTGCCTGAGCGAGAAGTGTAGCTGTTGTTGTACCGTCACCTGCAACGTCATTTGTTTTTGTTGCAACCTCTTTAATAAGCTGAGCACCCATATTTTCAAAAGCATCCTCAAGCTCAATTTCCTTTGCGATTGTAACACCGTCGTTTGTAATAAGAGGTGCGCCGTATTTCTTGTCGATTACAACATTTCTGCCCTTAGGGCCAAGGGTAATTTTAACTGTGTCTGCAAGCTTGTCAATACCGTTTTGTAAAGCCTTTCTTGCTTCTTCACCATAAATAATTTGTTTAGCCATAATATATTGCCTCCTGTCTTACTCTACAATTGCTAAAATTTCGCTTTGACGAACTATGGTATATTCCTCACCGTCGAGCTTAACCTCTGTGCCGGAATACTTACC
>CAYWKY010000200.1:0-3203 GCA_964458915.1 uncultured Faecalibacterium sp. | reverse complement strand
CGCTTATCTCAATATTGTTGTGGGTAATGCTTATTATACTAAATACACAAATAAATATTTTATAAATCGTCTTCAGTCCGGTACTGCAAGCGTAAATGCAATATTTAACTATAATATTGATGGCGCATGGACAGCGGACAATGGCAAATCATTAACTATTGTTAAAAACACCATGGCTAAAAATAATATACGCTTTACTCGTTATTCCTCAAAGCAAACGGGTGGCTTGTTCGATCAAACTATATATAAAAAGGGTAGCGGACAAGTTTCGCAAAAAGGAAGCGGTCCTTTAAGTGATATTAATAAATATGGTGGCTTCAATAAGGCTAAATCTACATATTTCTCTTTTGTAGAATATACGGACCAAAAAGGTAAAACATATCGTAGCTTTGAGCCAATAGATCTTTATATAGAAAAGGAATATAAAAACGATCCTGAAAGTTTCATAAAGAGAAAATTAGATGCTAAAAATGTAAGGGTACTTATACCTTTAGTCAAATATAACACTCTTATTAATGTTGATGGCTTTAGGATGCATATTAGCAACAAACAAAGTAACGGTACTGTATTAGGGTGCAAACCTGCAGAGCAATTAGTGCTTTCAAATGAATGCGAAGAATATATTAAGAAAATAAGTAAGTATTTAGAAAAATGTACAGAATATAAAACCGAAAAAACAGTTACGACATTTGATAAAATTACAGACGAAGAAAACCTTGCTCTTTACTTAACAATTGAAGAAAAGCTTCAAAACAGCATTTTTAAAGTGAGATTTTCTAACACTATTGACATAATGATTGCAGGGGAAGAAAAATTTAAAAAGCTTTCCACACATGATCAATGTTATGTTTTAATGCAAATTCTTAATATCCTTCATGCGAATTCTATGTCCGGTGACTTGGTTCTCATTGGCGGTTGTGCTAAAAGTGGTACAGTTAAAATATCAAATAGGCTTCAACCCAAAAACACAACCTTTGAAATTATAAACCAATCAATAACTGGTCTTTTTGAAAAGAAAATCGACATACTCAACATGAAATAATTTTAATTGCAGTTTGTCCTTGGAGAGGGACAATAAAAACTACTACTTAAATTCATAAGGAGTTGTGCGGCATGGCATGGCGTACCGTTGTTATATCAAAGCCATCAAAGTTAGATTTAAGACTTGGATACATGGTTGTTAGAGACAGCGAAAGCACTATTAGGGTACATATAAGTGAAATTTCGGTGTTGATAATTGAGAACGTTAATACATCTATGACAGCCGCACTACTTTGTGAAATATCAAAGCAAAAAGTCAAGGTTATCTTTTGCGACGAAAAACTAACTCCTTATGGAGAGTTGATTCCATACTATGGCAGCCATGATAGTTCATTGAGCATTAGAAATCAAATTGAATGGAAAGAAGATGCAAAACAAGGGGTTTGGACTGCCATAGTGGCGGAAAAGATTAAAAATCAAGCTCTTTGCTTAGAGTATTTTGAAATCAACAAGGCAGAGCAATTATATCAATATATCGATGAATTGGAATTTAATGATTCAACAAATCGAGAAGGTCATGCAGCAAAAGTTTATTTCAATGCTCTTTTTGGAAAATCATTTTCTCGCTCTCAAGAATGTCCGACTAATGCGGCACTAAATTACGGATACAGCCTTATCCTCTCTTGTGTAAACCGAGAAATTGCTTGTGCCGGATATTTAACTCAAATAGGATTGTTTCACAGTAACAGGTTTAATCATTTCAATTTAAGCTGTGATTTAATGGAACCCTTTAGACCAATTGTAGATGGTTTTGTTAAAAAACTGTCGCCTCAAAGCTTTGCCACACAGGAGAAAAGACAGTTACAAGGGCTGCTGAGTGCCGAAATGATAATTGAAGAACGTAAACAAACGCTACTAAACACTGTAAGAATTTATACAAAAAGTGCTCTTGAAGCAATTGAATCCGAAGATATTTCGCTAATTAAGTTTTATCGATATGAGTTATAGATTTATGAGAGTTATTGTATTTTTTGATTTGCCAACTGCGACAACATCTGACCGTAGAGAGTATGCAAAGTTTCGTCGTAGACTTATTAAAAATGGATTTATGATGGTACAAGAATCTGTATATTCAAAGCTTGCCCTCAATTCAACACAGGTTTCTCAAATTGTTGGTGAGGTTTCTAAAATTCGTCCTGAAAAAGGTCTTGTGCAAATATTAACTGTTACAGAAAAGCAGTACTCGAAGATGACATTGCTTTTTGGCAAAAGTAGTAGTGATGTTATTGACAGCGATGAAAGGTTGTTGGTACTATGAGACTTGGTTGTAGCTATTTGAGTGAACCAATTCACTTATCTAACGGTTTGATTAATGTACTTTCTATTGAAAATAAAGCGATATTTCGCAGGTTAATAAAAGCTTTAATAATCGGTGAGCCGGAAATGGAGAATTTTATTTTCTCTAAAGATTATACTCCTTTATCTTTTAAGAAGAACATATGTTTCATCAAAGATAGCTATAATTTATCCTTATCCTCTACTTTTATAAAAAAGCTATATGATGATATGGCAAGTTTTTGCAATAATGAAATGTTGGAGCAAACATTTTTTATGAAGAAAGTAATAAGCGATTTTGTGAGTAAAATTTCCGAAAAATTTGATTTCGATTTTATTTTTAATGAAGATGTAATTTTACAAGATATTTTCAAAATGCAAGGCATAAAACCGGACATAGAATCGGAAAATGTTTTGGAAGCTTTGTATGAGTATATTGTATTAATTAGAAAATATTCCAGTATCAACTGTTTTGTGATTTTAGGTCTTCATCAAAACTTTGATAGTGAGGAATTAGAGATATTTTATAAGGAATTAGTATGTCGAGATATTATTATTCTTGACATTGAGAGTTCTACAGATTTTGTGCCTTGCCAAAGCGAAAAGTTAACGATAATTGATAAAGATTTATGTGAAATTGTTGAAAATAAAGATTTAAACTGATATAATAAATTTGCTTTATGAAATACCCGGCGGTATGTAGTGGCTGTCGTTTACTTTCATTTGAGGTTTGAGAGTAGTGTAAATTCATAAGGTAGTAAAACACTTGCTCAAATATGGATAGCCCAACGAGGGTTTGAGAGTAGTGTAAATTCATAAGGTAGTAAAACAAATATTAACTGGGATGAGTATATTCGCAGTTTGAGAGTAGTGTAAATTCATAAGGT
>CAYWKY010000199.1:0-3227 GCA_964458915.1 uncultured Faecalibacterium sp. | reverse complement strand
GTGCCGGTCAGCATGGTGTAGCTTTAGCCACAGCGGCCGCTTATTTCGGTATGGAATGTGATATTTATATGGGTGAGGTGGATATTGCAAAGCAGCACCCCAATGTTATCAGAATGAAAATGCTGGGCGCAAATGTTATCCCTGTAACTCACGGACTTAAAACTCTTAAGGAAGCAGTTGACGCGGCTTTTGAAGCTTATCTTAAGGAGTACGACCACGCAATTTATTGTATCGGCTCGGCTTTAGGCCCTCATCCGTTCCCGAAAATGGTTAGAGATTTCCAGACAGTTATCGGCTATGAGGCAAGAGATCAATTCCTTGAAATGACAGGAATTATGCCCGATGCGGTTTGCGCTTGTGTAGGTGGCGGTTCAAACTCAATAGGTATGTTCACACCTTTCCTTGGTGACCCGGTTGAGATTTACGGTGTTGAGCCTTTAGGCAGAGGCAGTAAAACAGGCGATCACGCTGCAACTATGGCTTACGGAACAAAGGGTAAGCTTCACGGCTTTGAAAGCTATTTGCTTCAGGACGAAAACGGCGAGCCACTTCCTGTTTATTCTGTTGCAAGCGGCCTTGATTATCCCGGTGTCGGCCCTGAACACGCTTTTCTCAGAGATAAGGGCAGAGTACACTATGAAACTGTCTCCGACGAGGAAGCAATGGAAGCTTTCTTCCTGCTTTCAAGATATGAGGGCATTATCCCTGCTATCGAATCCGCACACGCTGTAGCTTATGCAATAAGATATGCAAAAGAGCACCCCACAGGCTCAATTCTTGTTTCTCTTTCCGGCAGAGGCGACAAGGATATTGACTATGTTTATGAAAATTATGGCTGCGGTGAGCAGTTTAAGCTGGATTATAAAATCGACTGATTGGAATTAAATTTTCCACATTTTACACAGCTTTTCCACAATGTTTTTAACAGTGGAGGGGCTGTGTGTTTTTTATGTGAAAAGCTTGTTCACATTTTGTTTTTAACTCTTAAAATTTTTTGTTTTTTCTCCGTCAAAATTAACAATAAAGCTTTTAATCTATTGACTTGAAGTTTTTGAAGTGGTATATTTATCCTGTCACAAAATTAATAGTAACGGAGGACAGACGAATGAAAAGTAATTTCAAAAGAGTAGTGTCACTTGTTTTGGCAGTGCTCATGGTTTTCACTGTGGTACCATTTAGCGGTTTTGCTACAAGCGGTGAATGTGCTGATGGTCATGAGTTTTATGGCGATTTTATTTACAGAGACGGTAAGCACGCTCGTTGGTGTTCAGTATGTGGTGAAGCGTTCGGTTATATGGAAGATGACCAATCTTATGAGGGTTTCCAAGATTGTTATAGTAGCATGGGCGCAACCTGTAAGGAAAGAGCAATTTGTGATTATTGCGATAAACCCTATGGTGAGCTGTCAGAGGAACACACAGGAACAAGGGAACTTGATTTTGATGAGAAATACATTGCAAGTGTTGCAACATGTCAGCAAGCTGCATACTATTATTACAAGTGTAGCGAATGTGGCGAACCAATGTATGATGTAGATGCTATCAAAGTTGGTAGTCCTGACGCTAACGCTCATAAGTATAGCAAAGCCGAAAGTAACGGTGACGGAACTCACAAAGCTAAGTGCGAATATGATAACTGCAAAGCTGAGCTTTTAAATGTACCTTGCACAGGTGGCACAGCAACCTGCACAGAAAAGGCAGTTTGTGCTTACTGTAAAGCTGCGTACGGTGAGCCTAATGGTCACGACTTCACAGAAAAAATTTCTGACGAAGCACATCTTAAGACTCCTGCTACTTGCACAGTTAAGGCTACATATTGGTATGATTGCAAAAACTGTGATGTAAGCGCTAAGAATGTTCCGACTGTTGCTGATAAGGTCTATTCTGACGGCGAGCTTAAGCCTCACGATTTCTCAGCTGAGAAAGCAGATGAAGACCATATTGCTTCACTCGGTAACTGCCAAACAAATACAATATATTATAAGAGCTGTACTTCTTGCGGTAAAGCAAGTGAAGAGACCTTTGAGGGCAATGTAGGCGAACATAAATGGGGCAAATATACCTATAACAACGACGCTACATGCGTAGCTAATGGCACAAAGACAGCTAACTGTACAATTGAGGGCTGTAAAAGTGTTGATACAATCGAAGCTGAGGGTACAAAGCTTGAGCATAACTTTGCCGGAACAAATGTTGCAGATAAAAACAAGAACTTAAGAACTGAGGCTACTTGCACAGCTAAGGCTACATATTGGAAGGCTTGTACAAATGAAGGCTGTACTGCTTTCGCAAGCGCTGAAACAGCTCCCGACGCATATTTTGAGTCAGGCAACTTTGCTACTCACAGTTACACAGAGGAAGTTGAAACTGACGAATATAACAGAACCGGCGCAACTTGTATCGCTAAGGCTACTCGTTGGTACGCTTGCGCAGGCTGTGGCAAGAGCGCAAAGGATGTTGAAAATTTAGAAAAAGCTTTCTATGAATATGGCGAATTTGCAAGCCACAACTACACAAAAGAGGTTCATAAGGACGAGTATATTGCAGAAGGAAATGTAGCAACCTGCACAACAGATGCAATTTATTGGTATGTTTGCGCACAGGAAGGCTGTGGCAAGAGCGCAAAGGACGCTGACGACAGTGTACCTGCTAATAAGAGATATTATACTGCTGAGGGAACAGCACTCGGTCATAAGCCTGTTGATATTCCAGCTAAGGAACCCACCTGCACAGAAAAAGGTTCTTCAGCAGGTAAGCAGTGCTCAGTATGTAAGGAATACTTGGTTAAGCCTATAGAACGTGTGGCAAATGGACATAAGGAATATGTATCTGTTGAAAAAACAGAGCCTACCTGCACAAAGGTTGGCCATACAGAAGAAAAGAGATGCGCAACTTGTGATCAGCTCCTCACAGCACCGTCAATGACAATCAGTGCTTTAGGTCACGTTGATGCAGACGGAGACGAAATCTGTGACAGAGCCGGCTGCGGTACTGTTGTTAAAGAGGAAGATAAATGCACTTGTATCTGCCACCAGTCAGGTATTATGGGCGTTCTCTACTTCATTGTTAGATTGATTTGGAAGCTTATCGGTGCAAACCCCTATTGCGATTGCGGTATTCAGCACTATTAATAAGCTGAAAGCTAAAACGACTTAAATAGTCTATCACCCGAAAAGGAAAGGCCTTTTCGGGTGTTTTTTTGCTTTGAATTCTTATAAAACCTAATAT
>CAYWKY010000198.1:0-3370 GCA_964458915.1 uncultured Faecalibacterium sp. | reverse complement strand
GAACAGGGTCATTGTCTGTGTCAGCATAGAAGCTATAGCCCTTAAATGAAATGCCAAGCTCTTTTTGTACCTCAGCAGCTGCCCAGTCAACCATTTGTGTGGTAGTTTTTTCGTTGGCAATGTTCATAGCAAGATTGTTTCTGTAAAGGAATTCAACCTTAGGAGTCTTATTATGATAGCCGGTCACACGCACAACGTCTTGAATTTTATATCTGTAAAGACCTGAGAAGTTTGTAATAACAAGCTCATAATCCTTGCCAACTTCAACCTCACCCATAGTAAGCGGTCTTTCACATTCCGGATCATCAACAGGGATAAACTCGAAGAAAAGTGAACGAGGAAGAAGAACATAGTCGTTAACATTAAGCTCAACAGGCATTGCCATATAGCCTTCTGCGGCAGCGTAACCCATATTATGAATGGGAGCATCACCGATATGCTTACGAAGCTTTTCAACATAGAATTGAAGGTTTGAGCCAACCATACCATATGACCAAACATAATCCGGCCAAATTCTCTTTGCGATAGGTGTGTCAAAGCCCTTTTCACATTCTCTTCTGATTTCAGCTGCTCTTTTGGGGTTAGGCTTAAACTTCTTTTCATATTTTTTGCGAAGGTCGTCGGGACATTTTACACTTGGGTCAATTGTACCCATTTCAATGTCCTTGCACATCATTTCCCAGTTAGCCTCAAGGTAGTCAAACATTGTTGTAAGAAGTGTAACAACCATTGAGCCGAGATATGTAAGGTCACGTCTTTCAAGAGCAAAACGAAGATGGAAATATGTTGAGTCAACTGCATCCTCATTTTCCGGGTACATAAAATCATTGGGAGTTGTCATAAAGAACTTGGAAATAGGCTTAAGGTAGGTAAAAGGAACCTGACCTGCACCGTTACACATTTTGCCATCCTTCAGCTTATGACCTGTGAGGATAACAGCAACAGGACCTATTTGCTTGGGGAACTTCATGCCATGCTTTTTAAACCAAATTGAAGCGCAAGCAGGTGTAGCCGCAAAGCCCATTGACTGCATATTAAAAAGTGCTCTTGCAGACTGGGGAAGAATTTTCGGCTTGCCGACTGAGCCTGAGGATGAACAGTAGCGAATACATTTCGCTGCCATCATAAGGTTCTCTTCGCCGTTTAGCATACGATCAACATAATCTGCATAGGTATCATAATCTGAAAGGGGTACTATTCTCTGAAAATCTTCAATTGAATGGACATCTTTAAAGCCAATCTTTTTTCCATATTCTGTATCCTTATTTTCGTCCATAATTTCCATAAGGATCTTTTCCTGAGTTTCAAGGGGTACTGATGTGAAATGGTTCATACCTTTAAAAACCATCTTACCGAGCATTACGCCGATGTCTGACATTGCCATAGTTTTTACCTCTCTTTAATAATTTTATGTTTAGTTCTCCATATCAGCAAAATTCAAAATAATGCCTCAATGTTTTTAATAATAACATTTTTATATTATCTATGTCAACTACTCATTTAAAATTTATTAATAACTTTTATTTCCACTGAATAGTCCATGTTTCATCTATATATCCTTCTACAGTGCCACCACCGCTCATACCGATAGCTGCCGCTTCGCCGGTACCAACAATTTCAAGGCGCTCATGATAGCCGACAACCTTGCCGTTTTTGTCAAGAGTCACGCTTACTGTTGCGCCGCTGTAGTTAAGGTCTGCTGTGGTTATTTCGCCCATTGGAAGCTCAAAATTTGACAAATCCAAGGTGTCACAGGCATTTTCATGATAAGCTGTTTTCGGGTTATCCTTAGTGCTTTTTTCCGGCACAAGCTTAACTTCATATACAGTGTTTTCGCCCTGCTGTTCCTTTTTAGCCGAAGCAACACCATCAATAGTCAAGGTGAAATTTTCACCTGCCGGCGGAAAGGTATCCATAGTAGTGGTTTCCGTGTCATACTCCGGGTCAATACCTTTTCCGTTTGTGAAGTCATAATCATAAACTTCTGTTTCAATAAACATATCTAAAATTTTATTTACTATACCTACAAGACCCGGCACAGTACACTCGGTAAGCTCCATATCAAGAACCTGCTCCTTGTGCCCGGTGAAGCTGGCATCGGAAGCCTTAAGAGAATTCACACCCTTGGTTATAACATCAAGTATCTCCTGCTTTTCATCCTTTTGGGGCAAGGTAGTAATATCAGAGGGCTTGTTTTGACCTTGGTTTTCTTCTTGCGTGGTACTCTCCGGCTGTGATATATCAGGAAGAGTGGTGGTTACGCTTGAAGGCTGTGTTGTAGTTGTAACAAAGGTGCTGCTTGTACTATTAAGCGTATCCTCATCAAAGGTTGTTTCGCTTATTGTTTTCACTGCCTTTCCAAAAAGCAGCAGAGCAATAATTGCCAACAAGACGATCAGTGCTATTCCCTTCTTATCGGCAGGATTCATTTTCTCCTTTTGTTGATTTTGAGCCTTTTTAATGGCTTTCTTTTCTTTCCTTGAAAGGTTCTCCTTATCATTATTTTCCATACTGATTCTCCTTAATTAACAGATATTTAATTAATTATACCATTTATATATATGGTTTTCAAGCATGACTACAAAACCGCAACTTTTGTTTTAATTTTATTCATGGATTCGCAGTGAGTTTGACAAAAAAGATAAAAGAAGAACAGGTGATTTTTTGTCAAAAATCGTTTTGTCGATATGTTGCCATAAGGCAACTCGATATGTTTGCTTCGCAAACTCCATATGAGAGCTTTTCTCTCTCGATATGTTTACGGAGTAAACATTGTGGGGCTGCGCCGCAATTGTAAACCTCTCCGTCATTTTATTTGCCCTTAAGACAAATAAAATGCCACCTCTCCTTTCAAGAGAGACGAGACTGGCGAGGCAGAAAGTCAGTGCTTTTTTAATTTAGTGAGTGAAACGGGGAAGCGAGGGGCGGCTCCACAGCCACCGAAGGTGGCGTGGCGGTGCGTCGCACCGCCGAAAAATCGCGCAGCGATTTTAGTGGAGCCGCCCCAACCTCCCACTTCCACTCACCTACTCGAAACCACTGAGCTTTCCCCCTCACAACTAAAGTTTTGGTCGAGCTTTTTCAAAAGCTCGTGGGGTGTGGGGCAAAGCCACACAAAAATGTAAAACAACATAACAAGCCAAAAATCAAAAGGAGCTGTAAACTCCACCGTTTTACAGCCCCACTTTTAAATTGTTTTACCAAATAACTCTTGTCTTAATATCTTCCTTAACAAGCTTTATGAAATCTTCAACAGACATTGAGCCTTGGTCGCCGTGACCACGCTTTCTAACTGAAACAGTACCCTCCTCAGCTTCCTTATCACCAATAACAAGCATATAAGGAATCTTTTCAAGCTGTGCTTCACGAA
>CAYWKY010000197.1:0-3404 GCA_964458915.1 uncultured Faecalibacterium sp. | reverse complement strand
TGGCAGTTGAAACAGACCCGATTGAAGAAATAATCTTGCAGGATAACATAGAAAAACTCCGAGAGGTACTATGCAATTTAAGTGAGAAACAGAAACAGCGAGTGATTCAGTATTTCTTCTATGGTAAAACCTATAAGCAGATTGCAGATGAAGAAGGCTTATCTGCACCTACCATAAAGGAATCCATAGATAGTGCTATAAAAAAATTGAAGAAATTTTTCTGAAACACCCTTATTTTTTGCTCTGCCAGTTCAAACAAGTGAAGGGGTTGTTCAATTCCGGATATGAACAGATCCCCTTCACATTAAATGCGAAGTGAGGATAATGCAATGAACAGAACTGATATGAACAAAATTAAATGGGGAGATATTTATTACTGTAACCTTCCGGCTGGTAAGGGTTCAGTGCAAGGAAACCGTAGACCGGTGCTTGTTATTCAAAACAACCGATTAAATGCAACAAGTCCTACGGTTGTAGTGGCTATTATTACATCTGTTAAAAAAAGATTGTCAATGCCGACACACATAGAGATTGGCAAAGAATGTGGACTTAAAGAGCCTTCTATGGTAATGCTGGAGCAAATTCGCACAGTAGACAAAGTGGAAGAACTTGAGGATTATGTCGGAACGGTTGTTGATGATACCAAGATTACTGAAATTCAAAGAGGTATAAAAGCATCTCTTGGAATTCCTATGAAACCCAAAAGTCAGCGTTCGGGTATCGTATTAAGTCTATGTCCACAGTGTAGACAGGAATTTATGAATGTTCCTGAAAATATCGTCAAGAGAGTAGACCCTCTGCAATCGGAAAAGGAGTGCTGTGATAAGTGCCAAGTCCGATACGGATATGATTATCTGATTATGAAGAAACACAATCATCATTCACAAGGGAGGGATAACTAATGTTTGAAGAAAAGATAGAAGCAATGAACGCTCAGACAATAGCAGATGAGCTTGTCCCTTCTTTTGAAAAGAGGGTTTATACCGTCGAAGAAATAATGAATATTCTTGATATAGGAAAGAATGCTGCTTATAACCTTGTCAATTCAGGAGCATTTCATTATGTAAAGGTCGGTGGACATTACAGAATATCTAAAAAGAGTTTTGATAACTGGCTTGATAAGTTGGATAAAGATTCCGCAGATTGTCAAGTGTGCGATTAGGAAAATCGCATCATTAACAAAATCTCTGATTCTCAGTACCATATAGCCAAGTCACTTGGCTATATGGCTGATGTCTAAGTGGCAAAACTGAATCGGAGGTAACCTAATATGGAAGAAAAACAATCAGCAGACACATTGAAAAGAACATATACCGTAGGCGAGATTGCAAACCTTTTAGGCGTAAGTAAAACAAGTGCTTACAACCTGATTAACTCAAATCAATTTCATAGTGTCAAAATTGGCGGACGACATAGAGTTTCAAAAAAGGTATTTGATGAATGGCTGGACGGTAATAAAGGAGGTACAGAATAATGGCATATGGAGATAAGATTGATGAACGAGTACATATTTTTAATCTTGAACGAGAAAATTCCCGTTTGGCTGAAATATATCGTGGCGATAAGGAAAAAGAAGATATTGAATGGGAAACTTACAGTATAGAAGAAGTACAGAAACTGCTTAAAGTGTCTGAAGATGAAGCGAGAAAACTTGTAAAATCCGGACTGTTCAAAACTTATAGAGTTGGAAATGAATATCGTGCTTCAAGGAAAAGTGTTGAGGAACGCAAAAAGACGGTTGATGCAATGCTTACCTATCAAAATCAAAAGACAATGAGTGTTCCCGACTTAAGGCGTATATTGGGACTTGGTAAAACATCAACATATCGACTGGTTAATCAGTGCTATTTTAAGACATACGTGGTTTTCGGAAAGATGAGAATAGATGTTGAGAGTTTTGAAAAATGGTATGCCGGTCAATTTCATTACAAAAAGGTAAATGGCGAAAGACCCGGAACAGACCATATTGAAACTATTGCTCCTACCACAATAGCAAAAGTGCTTGGAGTATCAAAAAGCACTGCCTATGATTTTTTGAATAATGGAGAAATTGAGTTTATTGTGGTCAAGGGCAAACGCAGAGTTATAAGACAAAGTTTTGAAGATTGGTATGCTTCTCAGAACCGCTTCAAAATGATTAAAACAATAGAGGAGGTTGAAAACTATGTTGATTGATTCATTTAATGACAGAGTAAGGGAACTGAATAAGCAGGTTTATAACAAAAGAAGTTATTCAGTCGAGGAAGTCTGCGAGATACTTGGTGTCGCAAGACAGACCGTTTATAAATTGATAAATCAGGGCTGCTTTAAGGCAGTCAGAGTTGAAAGAGGTTATCGAATCGTAAAATCCAGTTTTGATGAATGGCTGGATAATGAGTAAAGGAGGATTAGATTATGGCTTCAATCGTAAAAAGAAAGAATAGATATTCAGTAGTTTATAGCTATGAAGATGAAAAAGGCGTGAAAAGACAAAAGTGGGAAACCTTTGATACAAATGCCGATGCGAAAAAAAGGAAGGCACAGATTGAATTTGAGCAACAAAGCGGAACATTTATCGTTCCGACAGCGACCACAGTATCAGACTTGCTTGAAGAATACTGTTCCGTATATGGTGTGAATAACTGGGCGATGTCAACATACCGCTCTAAAAAGGGATTGATGTATAACTATATTATTCCCCTTATTGGAGATATAAAACTGGATGATGTTACTCCTCGTCTTATGGACAACTTCTATAAGAGTTTGTTGAAGGTAAAACCGAAATCTACGAAATATAAAAAGGCACAAACCGAATACCTTACTGCTCACACAGTCAGAGAAATACACAAATTCCTCAGAAGTGCTTTTAATCAGGCGGTAAAATGGGAACTGATGTCACGAAATCCGGTTTTGAACGCAACACTTCCAAAAGAGCAACATAAAAAGCGAGAAATATGGACTGCGGAAACACTGTTACACGCTCTTGAAGTATGTGAAGATGATATTCTGAAATTAGCAATCAACCTTGCTTTTTCTTGTTCCTTGCGTATGGGTGAGATGCTTGGACTGACTTGGGATTGTTGTGATATTTCCGAAGAAAGCATTGCGGAGAATAATGCTTCTATTTACATCAATAAGGAACTTCAAAGGTGCAATATAGATACGATGGCACTCCTTGATAACAAAGATATTATTCAGGTATTTCCTCATATTCTAAAAGCAAACACTACTTCCCTTGTGTTGAAAGCACCTAAAACACCTACAAGTGTCAGAAAGGTATTTTTACCGAGTACCGTAGCAAATATGCTTGTGGAGAGAAAAAGACAAATAGATGAGATGAAAGAATTATATGGAGATGAGTATACAGATTATAACTTAGTATTCTGCCACCCTTCAGGCAGACCAATGGAAGGTCAGGTAATCAA
>CAYWKY010000196.1:0-3536 GCA_964458915.1 uncultured Faecalibacterium sp. | reverse complement strand
CCTCCTTATCCTCTTGCATATCCTTGTTATATGCCAAAGGAATACCCTTCATAACAGTGAGAAGAGTTTGCAAGTCGCCAAAGACTCTGCCTGCCTTACCACGAACTAATTCGGCAATATCCGGATTCTTTTTCTGTGGCATAATGCTGCTGCCTGTTGAGAAAGCGTCGTCAAGCTCAATAAACTTAAACTCCCATGAACACCAAGCGATAATTTCTTCCGCAAAGCGTGAAAGATGTACCATAACAATTGAAAGCACACTTAAAAGCTCTAAGGCATAGTCTCTGTCAGAAACACCGTCAAGGCTGTTGGTACTCACACCGCCGTCAAGACCTAAAAGCTCAGCAACATATTCTCTGTCAAGTGGATATGTAGTACCGGCAAGAGCGCCTGAGCCAAGAGGCGACACAGCCATTCTCTTTTTGCAATCATAAAGTCTATCCAAGTCACGCATGAGCATACTTGCATAAGCCATAAGATGGTGTCCGAGAGTTACAGGCTGAGCACGCTGAAGATGAGTATAGCCGGGCATAACGGCATCATAGTTTTCCTCTGCCTTGTTAACAATAACCAGGACAAGGTCTTTAATAGACTTCTCCAGTACCTGACACTGGTCAAGGAGATAAAGTCTCAAATCAAGAGCAACCTGATCATTACGGCTTCTTGCTGTGTGAAGTCTTTTACCGCTGTCGCCGATACGCTTTGTCAGCTCACCCTCAACAAAAGTGTGAATATCCTCGGCGGTCATATCGATTTCGAGAGTACCGTTCTCTAAATCTGAGGCAATCTCTTTAAGCGAAGCCACAATTTTGTCGCTCTCGCTTTTGTCGATAATGTTTTGCTTACCCAGCATAGTTGCGTGAGCTACAGAGCCACGAATATCCTGCTGTGCCATACGGCAATCGAAAGGAATCGATGAATTAAAGTCGTTAGTTTTTTTATCGAGAGATTTTTTAAATCGTCCTGTCCAAAGGGGCATAGTTATTCCTCCAAAAATGAAAGTTATTGTTTTTGTCCGCGGGCGAAAAAGCAAATCAAAAGCGACCAAGCGCCATAATTTTCTGTTAACTTAACTGTTTGCACCCGCATTCTTATATAGGATACATTATATACAAATTCTGCCTATAAATCAAGGGAAATATTTTTAACAAAACATAGGGGATAAAAACCATAGGGTACAGGTACTTTTGTGTTCTGGTCACTAATGTACCTGTCCCCTGTTACACCCCAATTGCTAATTGCACATTGCTAATTTCTTTCGCCCTCGCCGGGCTGGCATTACTTTTTTTGTAAAAAAAGTAATCAAAAAAACTTGCTTGATTTAATTGCTAATTTTCCTTAATTTTTCCTCTATTTTTGTTGATTTCACAATATTTTTTTGTTAAAAAACAAAAATAAAATAGTGAATTATTTTTTAACAAACTGTTGACAAAGTTAAAATAATAGGATATACTATAGACGATGTGAAATATGATTTTCAGATGGGAGGCTTCACAATGAATTACGGCGAACTTGTTCAAATTATTATCGATTTTATTATGAAGTTGATTGCATTATTCAAAAGCAGTGAAAATACTGAACCTTCAGATACTCCAAAAGACTAATGTGATATATTATTGCCTGCATCTTTAAAAGCTGTAGGCTTTATTATTTTTTAAAAATTTTATCGGCAGTTTCATTTTTTTGAGACTGCCGTTTTTATTATAGCCAAAAATAAAAGGGCTTCTTTCGGACGAAAATCCTAAGAAACCCTTTTTGAATTTATTCTATTTATCTTCGGTTAATTAGCTTTTACCGGGACCATAGTTAAGGCTGGGTCCGATATTAGCGAACATATCGCTACAGCATACATGCTCAACACCAAAGAGTGTGTGAAGAAGTCTGAGAACTCTTATCCAAACCGGCTTTAAGAATGTGTGACAGATACAACCGCATGAATGAGCTTCAACCTTTTCCAGTGTGATTATTGCGTTTGAAGGATGGCTTAAATCGGGATCAAATGAGTTGCTAAAGAAGCTGCATATTGTCTCGCCTTTATATCCTGTTGCAGTAGCTGATATTGTGTAATAATCGCTGTGATTTACAAGGAAAGAATATTCATAAGTTCTATCGTCAACCTTTTTTGCATACTGAGCATCAGCTATTTTGCCGTCTGCATATAAGATTTGAAGAGCAACCTCTTCGGGATGATAGTTGTTATCGTCGGGATAAAGAATTGTTACCTTAAGGTCATAAATTCTGTTTTTCTTAACGTACTGGGGAATGAGGCGTACACATGAGCTGCCGTCAAGTGCGTCTGGGGTACCGTTGGGAACTGTGAGAGCATCAAGTGAAACAACAAAGTTCTGACGGTTAGCGAGTACCCATTTGCCTGTCCACTCATAGATATAAACATCGTCCTTAGCCTTAGCGAGGATTTTTGAGGGTACCTTAAGACCGTTTTTTGCAGGTTCGCCATAAAGAATACCGCTATCCTTTACAACTACATCCATATTAATAACCGGCTTTGTACACGCAGCATCAAAATAATATTCAAGATTATATTGCTTCGGGTTAGTGTGATATTTAGCCACTACAGCAACATCGTCATAGATTTTGTTAAGCTTAACTTCGTTGCCGTCTTTATAAACCCAATATTCAAATTCATATCTGTTAACAACATCGTCCTCTCTTGTGGGTGTGCCGAGGTTATAAACAGTTGCCTTACCGTGAGGCACACCTGGGCTTGTTGCAAGCGATTTACCGTTATAATCGAAGAATGAAACAGTGTATGAAACATCAACACCACGGAAGCCTGCATAAAGCACAAGATTCTTTTCAGCTTTAATATCTGCATTAAGATAGTTTGTCTTGCCGACTAATGCTGCGTTACCTGCGTCACCGGAGTCAACAATTACAAGACCTGCGCTCTCGTCAAACCAACCGATAAAATCATATCTGCCGTAATTAGCATCCTTGCCGCATGAAATTTTCGGTGTGGCGGGAAGAACTATTTGTTCGCCCTGCTTAAAATAAAGCTCGGTGTAATCCTTAGCTTCATTAATGCCATATCTTTCAGTTACAAGATCAACATATCTTACACTAACATCATAATATTTAGCTGCTGCCGGGTTTTTAAGCTCAACTGCATAATAAACTACTTTCTTGTTGTTTTCGTCTAACTCATATGTAACAGCGCTACATTCGCTGCACTCACCCTGATTATCATAATGGTCGCCGTTTGCTTTCATTTCCCAGCTAAACTTATGACCCTTAGCCGGTACTGTTGAACCGGGAAGTCTGCCGATTATCTCATTACAATTAGTACACCTAATCAAGGTGTAGCCTTCGCTTGTACAAGTTGCAGAAATAACGTCGCTCTCATATGTATCGTAATTGTGGTCACACTGAGCCGACACCGCAAACACAGACAGTGTCATAAAAGCAACTATTGTCATAAGAAACATCAAATAATTTTTAATTGATTTTTTCATATGTACCTCCTATAGTTTTCTAAAATCTTTATAATGTTTTTTAATTACGGCATAGCCGTACAA
>CAYWKY010000195.1:0-3543 GCA_964458915.1 uncultured Faecalibacterium sp. | reverse complement strand
GTATTATTATAGCATTATTTAATCTAAAAATCAATTTTTACTTAAAAAACACGAAAAGTATTCAAAATATACTAAAAAACTTCACATAGATTTTGCATTGGTGTGTTAAAATATTATTACATTACAGGCAAGGTATTGACAAAAATACGCCTCAATTATAAAATAATAAATATAAGATAATCACGGAAGGAGGTTTTCAGATGAAATCCACATTTTTAAAACGCACAGGAGCTTTTATTCTTTCTTTGATTTTGATATTTTCCTGCTTTTCAATTGCTTGCCCTACTATAGCAAACGCAGCCTCATATAAACCTGAACAAGTTAAGAATCTGAAAGCTTCTCCGGGTACAACCTATGTCAAGCTCACATGGAGCAAGACCTCTGACAAATCAAATTATGCCGTGTTTTCCTATTCGACTCAGACAAAAAAATACACGGTGCTTGCCAATGTTTCCACAAACTCCTGCACTGTTAAAAACTTAAATGCAGGAACATCATATCGCTTTGCAGTTCAAGCCTATAACATAGTTTCAGGCAAAAGATACTATGGCTCTGTTTCAAAAACAGTTTCAACTAAAACTAAAAGTGCCACTCCAACTCAGGTCAAAAATCTAAAAACTACAGATATAAACCCGAACTCAGTTAAGCTTAGCTGGACTAAAATTGCCGATGCAAAATATATTATATATTCCTATAACAGTAAAACCGGCAAATATACAAAGCTTGGCACTTCATCAAAAAACTCATACACAGCCAAAAATCTTAAGGCGGAAACAGCTTATACTTTTGCTGTCAAAGCCTATAAAACTGTTGGTGGCAAAAACTACTACGGCAAATATTCGGCAAAGCTATCAGTAACTACAGCGCCTGCCACCCTTAAATTAGCTCAGGCAAGAGAGCTTTTCAAGTCAGCTCGCAAGGTATATATGAACTGGGTATATTCATGTAATTACGCATCTTATGACCACACGATAACTCACGAATTTTACGGTATGCCTTGTCAATTTGCGGCAGTTGAGCATGAAACAGTTAAAGAAAAAAGTGACCTTATAAATTTGCTCAACAATTATTTTGATGAAAGCGTATATACGAATGAGCTTTATCTATACCTTGAGGTTGAGGGTAAGCTTTATGGCAAGCTATACTACTATGCTGAGGGTGGAAAAAGCGATTCCGATTCATTAACAGAGTATTATACAGATTCTCTGAAAAAGATAAGCGGAACAAAATATCAATACACCCTATATCCTGTTTATTATGCCGGGGTACAAAGCGAAAACCTACCTCAAAGCTACACCTACACGATAACAAGGCAAGGTAAGAGTTGGGTATTCACTGACACATTTTATCCCTGCAATGCAGAAATAAGATAAGAAAATAACAGTAAAGTGCAATTCTTCGGTTTTGCACTTTTTCTTTTTATGGGCAAATTTACAATTTTATTGATTTAACAAACCTATGGTGTTATAATATAATGTAAGTAAAAAACCGGGAGGGTTTATTATGAGTGAAAAATATTTAATAGTTGGTGCCGGAAGAAGCGGTATTGCCGCTGCTAAGATGCTCACAGAGCTTAATAAGGACTTCGTTATATTTGACGGCAACGAAAATCTTGACAAGGCTACTGTTAAAGAGAAAATAGGCACTGACAAGGATATAGATTTTATTTTAGGCAATGTTTCAGCGGGCGGTCTCGACGGTATAGATATTTGCGTTGTTTCCCCCGGCGTACCCTTAGACACCCCAATAATGTTAGCGGTGAAAGAAAAAAACATCCCAATTTACAGTGAAATCGAGTTAGCCTATCTTTATGACAAGGGCGAAATTATTGCTATTACCGGTACTAACGGCAAAACAACAACTACTTCCCTTGTTTATGAAATTGTAAAGGCCCACAACGCACACACTCTCCTTGTTGGAAATATTGAAATTCCCTACACAGGGCTGGCTTTGACCTCGCAGGCCGGCGGTGCAACAGTGGCAGAGATAAGCTCATTCCAGCTTGAGACTATGATAACCTTTAAGCCAAGGGTCAGCGCCATTCTCAACATCACACCTGACCATCTTGACCGCCACAAAACTATGGAAAATTATATTGAAGTTAAAAAGAGCATTGCTAAAAATCAAGGTGCAAATGATTTTTGCGTTCTGAATTATGAAGATGACACATTGAGAGATTTTGGCAAGGAGCTTAAATGTAAGGCTATATATTTTTCCTCAAAAAGAGAGCTTGCCGACGGCTGGTTTTACAAAGACGGTACTGTTTACTTCGCAGAAAATGGCAAGGCTGAACCTTTTATAAAGGCAGAGGAAACTAACCTTGTAGGTCTGCACAACTTTGAAAATATTATGGCAGCTGCCGCAATGACTAAGGCTTTCGGCGTACCGGAGGAAATAATCAAAGACACAATAAGACACTTTAGAGCTGTTGAGCATCGAATTGAGTATGTTGCCACAAAGAATGGCGTTAAATATTACAACGACTCTAAGGGTACCAACACAGACGCAGCTATAAAAGCCATTGATGCCATGCCCTCCACAACGGTACTTATAGGCGGTGGCTATGACAAAAATGCCGACTTTAACGAGTGGGTCAGCCACTTCCCCGGCAAGGTTAGAAAGCTTGTGCTTATCGGTCAAACGAGAGAAAAAATTGCTAAATGCTGTGAGGACATCGGCTTTAAGGATTACACCTTTGCCGAGTCTCTCGAAGAAGCTGTCAAAATTTGTGCTGACAGCGCAAAGGCGGGTGACTGCTGTCTTCTCTCACCTGCCTGCGCCTCATGGGGCATGTTTAAGTGCTATCAGCAGCGAGGAGATATGTTTAAGGAATTAGTAAAAGCGTTAGATTAAAAGCAAAAAAATAAGCCGCAGAGTTCTAAGCTTCTGCGGCTTTATTGTACCCTGCCGTGGGTGAGAAGATTTAAGCAATAAGTAATTAAGACATAACATTACAACATATAGCTAATTACATTGTACCTTTTATACTTCTTCCCCGCTTCCTATTGTTATAATATCCTTATAGACTTTTTTACAACCATATACCCAAACCGCAACTGAATAAACGCCGGGTTTATACTCATCAGCAAAATAAGGATGATACTCATATATACAATCCCCATAAAATGTATCGCCTTTTTTTACTAAAATCGGTCTGCATTCCTCCATATCAATAAATGATAATGTATTTAAAATTATCATTTTACCGTTTTCTTCTCTATAAACAGCCATAAGAGCCTCAAATGAGTCTTTCCCTTCAAAGGGTCTTCCTACATTTTTACATTTAACGCTTACACGTAAGCTAAATTTTTCAGGGCAAGCAAACTCATATTGACTAAACTCACAGTCAAAATCAACCTTTATAGGTTCATCACCATAAATAAAACCTGCAAAGAAAAGGTAAATTGCCATTATTAAAGCATTAATTTTCGTCATCATAATTATAAATATCCTTGTTGCAAATCAAAATTTCTGTCTCAAAGGTTCATTATAAAACCATTGGAACCACCACTTTCTCCTTAATAAATATATTATATTATTTCT
>CAYWKY010000194.1:0-3561 GCA_964458915.1 uncultured Faecalibacterium sp. | reverse complement strand
TGGCTGGAATCAAAGACAGAAAAATATATGCCCGTTTACAACCCCAGCACCGGTGAGGTTATCGCTGAAACCCCTTGCTGCACAGCAGATGAGGTTGAATCAGCTGTTGCTGCCGCTAAAGCAGCTTTCCCCGCATGGTCAAACACACCTGTTATGAAAAGAGTTCAAGTTCTTTATAAATTCCGTGAGCTTCTTTTAGCTAATATGGATGAGCTTAGCGAGCTTTGTGCAAAAGAGCACGGCAAGGTTCTCTCAGAGGCAAAGGGTGACATTCTTAAGGTTAAAGAGCCTGTTGAGCACGCACTGAGCGCACCCTCACTCACAATGGGCGACTGCATGAGAGACACATCAAGCGGTTATGACACCACTCTTTATTATGAGCCTGTTGGCGTTTTTGCCGGCATCGTACCTTTCAACTTCCCCGGCATGATTCCCATGGGTTGGATGGTTCCCTGCTGCATCGCTTGCGGTAACACAATCGTATTAAAATTAGCTTCAATGACACCTATGACAGCTATGAGACTCAATGAGCTTTTAGTTGAAGCCGGTCTTCCCAAGGGCGTTGTTAACCTTGTTACCTGCTCAAGAGTTGAGGCTGACATTCTTCTTAAACACCCCGATGTTAAGGGTATCACTTTTGTTGGTTCAACAAAGGTTGGTCTTCATGTATATAAAGAAGCTTCAGCTACAGGCAAGAGAGTTCAGGCTCTTTGCGAAGCTAAGAACCACGCTCTCGTTCTTGAGGACGCAGCTCTTGAAAGAAGCGCAAGAGGTATTATCAACTCCTCCTTCGGTTGCGCAGGCGAAAGATGTATGGCTCTTCCCGTTGTTGTCGCTCAGGAAAGCATTGCTGACAAGCTTGTTGCTCTTCTTAAGCAGTACGCTCAGGAATTAAAGCTTGGTCCTGCATATTTACCTGAATCAACTCTCGGTCCCGTTGTTACCGCTGAGCATAAGGCAAGCGTAATTAACTGGATTAATAAGGGTATCGAAGAGGGTGCTACTCTTGTTCTCGACGGTAGAGACGCTAAGGTTGAGGGCTATGAGAACGGCTTCTATGTTGGCCCCACAATTCTCGACAATGTTACAGAAGAGATGACTGTTGGTACTCAGGAAATCTTCGGACCTGTTCTTTGCATTAAGAGAGTTAAAACCTTTGAAGAGGGTCTTGCTATTATGAACCGCAACCCATATGCTAACGGTTCAGTTATCTTCACACAAAACGGCTATTACGCAAGAGAATTTGCTAAGAGAACAGACGGTGGTATGGTCGGCGTTAATGTTGGTATTCCCGTACCCGTTGGCGTATTCCCCTTCACCGGTCACAAGCTCTCATTCTTCGGCAATCTCCACTGTCTTGGTAAAGACGCATTCCGTTTCTTCACAGAGACAAAGGCTGTAACAACACGCTGGTTCGATGAGGAAGAAATGAAAGCAACTGCAGTTGACACTTGGGACGGCTCAGTTGGCGGCGGTGTATAATACATAAGCTCCTAAAGATAGTAGGGGACAGGTACTTTAGTGTTGTTCTACACAAAAGTACCTGTCCCCTTTGGCTATTTCTGTCCCTTATGGTCACTCAACTGTTATATTGCGGCAATTTTTATGCTCTATTGCCTTTGCCTTGCCTATGTTGTTGCCGCAAAGCTTAATATTGTCGCCGGAAAAGGCTTTGACAAAACACTTGGCATCAAAATTAAGGCTGTTGTTTTCTATTCTTATATTTTTGTGAATTCCACCGCCGTAAACCTTATTTTCCGGCTTTATAAGTATTGGCACATCACCGCAAAATCCGAAGCAGTTGCCCTTTATCAGTACATTCTCACACATTCCGCTTTCATACCAATTGGCGGCATCATCGGACATTAATATTCCACTCATTGCTGTAGAAATAAAATTGTTATTTCTAATCTGTGCTTTGCCTCTTGTGGTTAAAAGCAGACCTCTTGTAACAATGCGTGAAATTTCATTGTTTTCAAACAGCACCTGCGGACAAGCGCTTATATTTTCTATGGCATCGCCTATACTCACATGGTCGCAGCTCTTAAGCTTTAAGAGAATTTCATATTCATTTATAAGATTTGAGCTTATTATTTCGGTTCTGCCCTTTTCGAGCAATGTTTTCACATCAATAAAGCCTATTTCGTCTCCGGCTTTAAATGGGTCAAAGCCATGAGTTTGACCGTGCATAAACTTAACTGTGATTTCATTTTTCTCGACCTTAACAACCTTGAAATGAATACCGTGAACATTCATACAGTCGTCACCTGCACCGACAAATTTGCAATGGGAGACAGCTATTTTTCCTCGGCACATACTCGCCTGGATAAAATCAGCGCAGGACGCTATAAGCAAGGGCGAAGCACTGTCCGGGGCAAAAGCGCAATTGCTGACAGTAATATTTTCGCTACACTGCAAAACCAAAGCCAAAGAATAGTTGAAGCCTTGGCGAACATTTTCAAGTGTGATATTTTTACTTTCGTTTATAAATATTCCCACAAATTGCCGTCTGACATCATAGATATAAAATCTGTCGCCAACATTAAAGCGTGATGTATTTATGTAATATGCCAAAAAGCCGTCATCGGTTTTCTTATACTTTAAAGCTCCCGACAATGGGTGCTTGACTCGCCGACAATAATCACTGTTGCCCTTTTGAAGCCTGATTATCCAATTAGCTGTGGCTGCTCCTAAGTCGGCAGGGTAGGAATAATCTTTAGCGCAAAAATAAGGCTTTCCCCCTTTAAATTCGACATTTGTTACTTTATCGGGAACAAATTTAAGGCAAAACGGGGATTTTTCTGCCACCTTAAGCTCATGAATATCAGGTTGAGCGTGACGAAACTCTATATTTTTTAAAACCATGTTTTGGCAGTTTTCCATAGCAAAGTTAGTCATCTTGCCATTTATAACAAAAACAGAATCGTTGCCGTCAATAGTGAGATTCTCTGTCCTGCTCAAATAAAAGGCGGTTTTTTGAATGTGAGGCTTTTCCTGCTTTGAAAACTCACTATCCGCCACCGTATTGGTTATATGAAGAAGATGTTCCTGACAGCTTTGGCTGTCAATATAATAAACACCCTTTTGAAAAACAATTGTTGTCGAATCTTTTCCTTTCACAGCGTCAAAAAGCTTTATAAGCTCTTTGCCCACCTCTTTTTCGGGTACTATGCCGAAATCAACAGCATTGATAATATTCATAAGCTTCTCCCTTAAATAAAGTTGTTGTTTAAATTTTACCACAGGATAAAAGTGCCGTCAACTTAATAAACGCAAAAGCACCCGAAACTCCGCTGTGTGGGTTTCGGGTACTCGACTGAAAACAAAATTATGCTGTTGTTTCGTCGTCTCCTTCTGTTGGTGCAAAGAGAGCTTTTACAAAGTTAATGATTGCATCAAAGAAAGCAACAATGTCGTCCCAATAGGTTTCAACAAAATCAAAAAAATCGTTTTTGCTTCTGCTCATGAGTATTTCCTCCTATAATTTGTTAAATCAATGATATTACATAATTTACAAAAAGTCAATAGATTTCTTAAAATCTTAATAATACTGTTATATAG
>CAYWKY010000193.1:0-3614 GCA_964458915.1 uncultured Faecalibacterium sp. | reverse complement strand
CTGCTTCCTTGCCAACATATCTAAAATGCCACGGCTCGTTAATTATGCCTGTTATGTCCTTTTTATCGTCGGCATAGCGTTTAACAAAGCCATATTTATATGAATTCTTTTCAAGCCACTCATAAACCTTTTCGCCGTCTTTTGTCTTAGAATAATCCGGGTTTATGTCCACTGCCATTCCCAGCTGATGTTCGCTGGTACCGGGAAAAGCAACCCACTGAACAGCCGCTTCACTCGCCTGCTTTTTGCTGTACCCCTCGTCTCGATAATCCTTATACTTTTTCACCAAAATAGCCGCCTGCTCCTCATAGCTTCTATAGCCTGAGACAACGGTGGGATAAACACCCTGACTTCTCATATCGTCAAACATTTTTTGAAGTGGCGGATAAATTCGCTCATCGACCTGCTCACCGTTTGACAGTGTTAGCAATTCGACCTCATAGTCGTCAGGCAAGCGGTTTTTGCCGTTAGCAAGAATCAATTCCCAACCGTTTTCAGTTGTTGCCTCTTTCTTTCCGAAGCGTAAAACAGTGCTAAGAGACAATTCTGAAAAATCCTTTTGAAGAGATTGAACCGTACCGAAAATCAACACTGCAACCATTGCAAGTGCCACCAACAAAACTAAAAGCTTTTTCACTCAAACCACTTCCTTTACTACACTCATAGTATAGTAAAAAGCTTTGTCGAAAGCAATAAATATTACCTATTCGTAAGAAAAGCTTAAGAAAGTGCAATATCTAAGCTCATCATTAAAGCGAAGCCTAAAGCAAAGGGCAAGGCTCTTATGGGTACTCTGCCGTTAGCCTTAATATCAGGAATAAGCTGCTCTGTTACAACAAATATCATGGTACCGGCGGCAAAGCTTAAAAGATATGGAAGCAGTGCCGTTGCCACACTTATGGCGGATATTGTAATAATAGCACCCAAAGGTTCAACTACACCTGAAAGAGTGCCGCAAATGAAAGACTTGGTTTTTGACATTCCCTGGGCATGAAGGGGCATAGATATAATTGCTCCCTCAGGAATATTTTGTACGGCAATACCGAGGGCGAGAACAAAAGCCGCAGCTAAGGCTACACCATCTTCGTCGGCAAGATATGCCGCATAAATTGTACCTACTGCCATTCCTTCGGGAAAGTTGTGTATGGTAACAGCGAGAACCGTTGTTGTAAGCTTTTGAATTTTTCGGCTGTCGCTGACTAATTTTTCGCTTAAATTGTTTAGTAGCCACATAAAAATAATTCCAAACCCAAAGCCGATTATAATCGGTAAAAAGGATAATCTGCCTAAAGAAGCACACCTTTCATTAGCCGGAATTATTAAGCTCCATATTGATGCCGCCACCATTATTCCACCGGCAAAAGCCGACAACACATCATTGAAAATCTCACTCATGTTTTTCTTTAAAAAGAATACAACCGCTGCACCGGCAGTTGTACCGAAAAGCGGAACTAATATGCCTAAAATAACCTGTGATATATTGTTCACCTCCACCTCTAATAATCAGTATATTGTGAAGATAAAAAAATGTCACAGGTCAAATTAATATTAGGGCATATACCAATATGAGTTGAGTTTGTGCATATAAACTCTTGCTCCTTTTGGCATTTGTGTTATGGCGTTAAACACATTGAGGCAATCCCCTGCCCCGGCACCTATAGCCATTACGCCTAAAAACAATAGTACCTGTAATGACGGAAAAAGCATACCAATTATAAAAGGCACAAAGCCAAAAATTATATTTGGAAGAAGAGACATAAATATAAATCTCCCTTTGCTCATATCTTCAGTACCAACGACAAAAAGCATCCCTTTTGATAGGTTTGTATATAAATAAACATCCTTTTTAAAGCAAATTGCATGAAGCAACTCATGGGGAAACAAGGTTAAATAGAAAACAAGGCAGCCGATGACAAGAGAAATAGGACTCTTAACGAAATAGTCAAAGCTTCTGACCATAGCGAGAACCATAAGCAATATAGTTATCACAGTGGAAATAACATTTACAATTATTGCAAGGCTTTTCATATCCTTTGGCTCTTTAAACATCACTGCGCCCTCTTTATGCGGTGCGTGTGGCAAATTGTCAGGATTATTATCGTATTTCCCTTTATAATGTAATTTCATTGAATCACGTCCTTTTTATGAAAGGATTATAGCATGTGAAAATAGTTTTTGTCAACGAAAGAAGACGTTGTCATTAATTCAAAATGAGTCTGCCGAGGGACAAGATTTACTCACAGGATAAAGCACAAAAAGTAAGGCTTCCTTTAGAAATTAACCTAAAAGAAGCCTTTGTTTTATTTGGATTTGCTTTTTATTTTTCCTAATAAATCAAATTATTTAATAGGAATAACTATATCATAGCTACTGTTGTTTGTTTCTTCCGCAACCCAAGTACCCTTAGCCATGTTTCTTGCTCTGAAAATTACTTCGTTTTCATAAACTTCAATAATATAGCCTAAACCGCTGCCGTTATATGTGCCGTCTTTGTTTTCAATTGCCATTGAAGGTACATTAATTGAGTGGAAGCCGTCAACATAGTTGTAGCTGTCGGGGCCAAAACCTGAGTGAAGGTGACCTGTGATAAGGAAGATGTTGTCGTACTTTGCAAGAATTGCCTGAATAGCATCGCTTTGTGCGCCAACGGTACCTGCATTTTTGTCAGGGCTGTTCCAAGCATTCTCAACATTATGTGTCTTCTTAAGAGGCTGATGAAGAATAACAAATGTGGGGTGACCGTTTTCACCTGCAAGCTCACTGTCAAGCCAAGCTAACTGTTCGTCGCTGATATAAGCTTCCTCAAATTCTGTTCTGTCTGAACCGAGAACTACAATCTTATAGCCATTTATAACCTCTGAGAAATGGAAAGAGGTTGCAGAATTATCGCCGTTAAGAGTATTTGCAAAATTGTTAAAGGTCTTAAGGCTCTGCTTATAAAGGCGAAGTCTAATATCGTGGTTACCTGTTGCCATTATGTATCTTGTGTTAAGACCTGAAAGCTCATCATAAACAAGCTGATATTCAACATCAAGACCATTTTCAGCGATGTCACCAATGCCTAAAACAGCGTCAAAATTAACCTTTGAGTTGTGAAGGTCTTCGCTCGCTGCCTTGAAAACAGGGAATCTGCTGAAAAGATAGTTTGAAACCTGCGGGTCAGCAATTGCCGCAAATACAGCCTTAGCGTCGTCCTTGCTTGTGTCAATAGGTGTCTCAGTTGAGGGCGCAACATAACCGCCATTCAGAGCTAAAACCAATGACATAAACACGCCAAAAAGCCAATAGAAAAACTTTTGAAAAATTGTTGTCATTACCATTTTAGATAATCCTCCACTTTATAAATTTGTAATTATATTATCACTTTCACAACAAAAAGTCAACATTTTTATGGCTTAATATACTTGTAAACAGGTTCTTAATCAATTATAATAAAATTATTAAGAAGGCTAAAAAATTGAGGATAGACGGTGAAAAAATATGAATTCAGATAACAAACTGAAATACCCACTAATATTTGTTCACGGTATGTTTGGTTGGGGCGAAAATGAGGGTATCAACAAATATCTCCCTTATTGGGGTGCAACAGGCGGCAGCATTACTAAGCACATGAA
>CAYWKY010000192.1:0-3623 GCA_964458915.1 uncultured Faecalibacterium sp. | reverse complement strand
GTCATTGACATAGCTTTCAGCTGCCATGCGTGCAAAATATTTAAGCTGTTTGTTTGTGAGAGTTTTTTTCATATTTTCCGTCCTTTAAACTAATTTTCCGTCTTTATAATAAAGCCTTGCGACTCTTTTTGTGAAGTTGCATATTACCTCGTAATTAAAGCTGTTACTCATTTCACCGAGCTGTTCGGCTGTAATAAAGTTGCCGTTGCTTTCACCCATAATTACAGCTCTTTCCCCAACATGAACATCATCAATATCTGTCACATCAACCATAATTTGATCCATGCAAACCTTGCCGACAACACCGGCCTTTTTGCCCTTAATGAGCACATAGCCTTTGCCGGTGCAGCTTCTTGAGTAGCCGTCAGCGTAGCCGATTGAGACTGTTGCTATTCTGCGCTCACTTGGTGCTTCATAAATGTGACCGTAGCCTATTTTATATCCGGCAGGCACTGTCTTAACATGAACCACATGACTGACAATCTCCATAGCCGGAATCAAATTCAGCTTAGTGTTCTCCACCTCGTTTGATGGGAAAAGACCGTAAAGGAGTACCCCAACACGGCACATATCATATTGCTTGTGAAATTCAATAGTGCCGGCGCTGTTGCAAATATGCTTAATAGGCGGGTCAATATTTCTTTGCTTTAACAGCTCAATAAACTTGTCGAAAAGCTCAGTTTGGCTGTTTGCGTCTTCTTTGTCGGCAGAGTCCGCACAAGCATAGTGGCTGAAAAGTCCCTCGATATAGATGTTGTCGAGTTTTGATATTTCCTTTGCAATGTCAGCACCAACTTCGTCAGGTGTAAGACCGATTCTTCCCATGCCTGTGTCAACGGCAATGTGAATTTTGGCTGTTTTACCCTTTGCTGCGGCGGCTTCGCTGAGAAGCAGAGCATCGTCAAAGCTATAAATAGTGGCGGTGATGTCGTAATTTACAACATCTACATAACGGCGAGGCGGAATATATGACAGGGCAAGCACAGGCTTTTTGATGCCCTCAAGTCTGACTTCAATGGCTTCGTCTATGCTTGTGACACCAAAATAGTCAACATATTTTTCAATGGTTTTTGATACGGGTACACTGCCGTGACCATAGCTGTCCGCTTTAATAACGGCCAGAGTTTTAACGCCTTCGTTTATGAATTTTTTAACTTCAAGAAGATTATGCTCAACTGCGCTCAAATTGATTTTTGCAACGCATCTGTAATAGCTTTCGTTAATAATGGGGGTTGATGACATTATATTTACGACCTTTCGGATTAGCTCTAATAGTATAGATATATAAACAAATTGATTATACTATTGCAAAGAGAAAAAGTCAAATACTAAGAAGTAAATATTGAGTTTCAATTTAGAATTAATGCCATAATATTAATTCGTTTGACGAAAAATTGTCGAATTAGTAACAAACGGACATGATATGTTCTATATTTACAAATTTTTAATAATGTCTTACTAAACACTTAACAATTATAATGGGGATTTTTATTATTATTATATTATGCCTTATTGGCGCACAGTTTATTTAATAAAATTTTTCGGGGGTGAAAAGTTGGCTAAAAGCAAAATAAAAAGCTATGAATGTAAAGAGGTTGTAAATTCCATTGTTGAAATTGCGGAAAGAGCAAAGCGTCTTTACGGAGATTCAGATGCTTTTGTTTACAAAAAGCGCAGAAAGCCTTATAAGAAAACATATAACGAATTTGTTGCTGATTCAAAAAAGAACGCACAGTTTATTTTAAGACAAAAGCTTAAAAAGGGTCATGTTGCAGTTTTGGGTGCTTCAAGCTATGAGTGGGTTACATGGTACTATGGACTGATGTATGCCGGTCTTGTAATCGTTCCAATAGATAAAGAGCTTCACACAGAAAGTATAGATGCTCTTATAAAACAAGCTGATGTTGATTTTATAATATATGATAATGTTTATGCTGATGTCGCTCAAGAGCTTATGGAGCTTCACGACGGTGAGCTTCCGGGCTTTTGTATGAACGATGAAATCGTTTTAGAGGGTGAAGATATACCTTTGCCGAAGGTTGACCCGGATAAGCTCTCGGCTATTGTTTTCACATCGGGTACAACAGGCAAAAGCAAAGGCGTTATGCTCACACAAAGAAATATTGCCAGAAATGTTTCAAGTGGACTTGAGGTTATTCAGCCAAAGCACGGCGAAGATGTTGCCATGTCGGTTCTGCCCATGAACCATTGCTTTGAGTGTACAGGTACACTTTTCTTAATGGTTTATTGTGGCGTTAAGATTTGCATTTGCAGCGGACTTAAATATGTGCAAAAAGAGCTTAAGGAGTATAAGCCTACGGTTATGTTTGTCGTACCGCTTATACCGCAGAAGATTTATGAAAAAATCTGGGTAACAGCTAAGAAGTCCGAAAAGGAAAAGAAGCTTAAAACAGGCATAAAAATCTGCAACGCAGCGAAAAAGCTGGGCATTGATTTGACAGATAAAATTCTCGGTGAGGTTAAGGCTGCCTTTGGTGGAAGATTAAGACTTCTTATGTGCGGCGGCGCTTACACATCAGAGGAGCTGATAAAGGGCTGTCAAGATATAGGTGTCAACCTTTTCCAAGGCTACGGTCTTTCTGAGTGTTCACCGCTTCTTTGCGCTAATTTTGAAAATTACCACAAGCCTGAGTCGGTGGGAAAAATAGTGTCAGGTTGCGAAATGAAAACAGTTGACGGCGAGCTTTGGGCGAGAGGTATTTCAGTTTCAAAGGGATATTACAACGACGAGGAAAACACAGCTGCGAGTTTTGAGGATGGTTGGTTTAAGACGGGAGATTTAGGTTACATAGACGAGGACGGTTTTGTGTTTGTAACAGGCAGAAAGAAAAATCTTATAATCCTCTCAAATGGAAAAAATGTTGCACCGGAAGAAATTGAAGCGCTTATTTATAAAGAAATGCCATATGTTAGTGAGGTTGTGGTTTCGGCTAAGGACGACAGAATCCAAGCTGAACTATATTTGAATGAAGATGATGCTGAAGCTACAAAAGAGAGAGCAAACGCAGATATAGCACAGCTTAACAGCAAAATGGCCTTTTATAAAAGTATTTCTTTAGTTACCTTCAGAGATGAGCCTTTCCCGAAGACAACGACAAGAAAAATTATCAGAAATGGGGCAAAATAAGATGTACGAAAAACTGTTGACTATTGTAAAGGATTATGTTGACATCGATGCTGCGACAGTGTCAAACGAAAGCAACTTTATGATGGATTTAGGTATTGACTCTTTCACTCTTTCGGAAATCGCTTGCGAAATTGAGGATGAGTTTGATATTGAAATTCCGGACAACAAGATGCACGAGCTGAAAACAGTCGGTGATGTTGTCAGCTTTATTGAGGCGGTAGCCGATTAACTAATTGAATAAGCCAAAGAGCCAATGCTGTCAGTTTGAGTTGACGGTGTTGGCTTTTTTGGTACTCTGCCGAAAAGGGGGTGCAATGTGGCAAAAAGGGAAAAACTTACTATCGAAAAAGCAAACATAGTAAATTCATATACCGGCGAAGACAAAAGAGTATATATCACATTTTTTAGTTTAAGTAGGATACAGAATCAATTTGAATAAAACGATGATTAAAATAAACATTATATAAAATATAGT
>CAYWKY010000191.1:0-3632 GCA_964458915.1 uncultured Faecalibacterium sp. | reverse complement strand
TTTATTATTCCTCCATTAATTTAATTGACTTAAAGCTGAGTCTGTTAAGGGGTATACCGCTTTCGTTGCTGACAATTGCCATAATAATAGCGGCTGTTTTCTCGTCGGTACCAATAAGCTTAAGCTCACCGGTCATTGTTTCCTTTGCAGGTGCGGCAGTCTCTACAGGTGCAGCCGGAGCTACTGCAATTTCATCGCTTTTCTTGCCACCGAGCTTTGATTCAAAGCCTCTGATAACCTTTGAAACGCCAATAATGAGAACAGCGATAATCGCAAGAATTACAAGGACAGTTACAATACCAATAAGTGAAGTTAATGCAGCTTCGCCAAGAGGCATTTTCATTTCTAATAAATTCATTTTTATTTACCTCCTTATACCTTTTTGATTGTGTACTTGAAGGTGTTCTTTGCTTTTTCCTCACGCTTGTCGAAGAAAGCCTCTGCCTGTGTGGGGAACGCAATATATGAAAGCACATCTTCATCGCTCTTTGCCTTTGAGCCGATTTCAGCCTTAGCCTTTTCAAAATAAGGCTCAAGAGTGTCTGCGAAACGGCAAGTAACAGGCTTTTCGTCGCCGAGAATCTTCTTAGCAAGCTCTGCGTTTACTTCGCCCGGAGCCTTGCCATAGAAGCCGAAGAAATAGTTCTTGATTTCCTTTGAGATATTCTTATATCTTTCGCCGGCAAGAACATTCGATGTTGCCTGAACACCAACCATCTGGCTCATGGGAGTTACAAGAGGAGGATAGCCTAAGTCCTCACGAACTCTGGGTACTTCTGCGAGAACTTCCTCAAACTTATCCAATTTGCCGGCAGCTGTGAGCTGAGCGACAAGGTTTGAGAGCATACCGCCGGGTACTTGATAAACAAGGGCATCTGTATCAGTTGCAAGAACAACCGGATTGAGAAGACCGCTTTCAAGAGCCTTTGCTCTAACAGGCTTGAAGAAGTCGTTTATCTTCTTGAGTGAATCCATATTCACATCAACATCATA
Organism: uncultured Faecalibacterium sp.; assembly: GCA_964458915.1. Taxonomy (GTDB): domain Bacteria; phylum Bacillota; class Clostridia; order Oscillospirales; family Acutalibacteraceae; genus UBA6857. The sequence goes on along the minus strand of CAYWKY010000191.1, from coordinate 2,639 downwards.
ACCCTGCTGTTTTAAAGCGTAAACAAGAGTTTCCGTTGGGGGCTGTGAGGTACCGCCTGAGAAGCAGGAAATAGCTGTGTCAATAACATCTGCGCCTGCCTCAACTGCCTTTTGCAATGTGAGAGCGCCAAGACCTGTTGTTGAGTGTGTGTGAACAACTATAGGAAGCTTAACCTCAGCCTTAATAGCCTTAACAAGGTCATAAGCCTCTTGAGGACCCATAATGCCTGCCATATCCTTAATACAGATTGACATAACACCCATTTTTTCCATATCCTTTGCAAGCTGAACATAGTTCTCAAGCGAATGGATAGGTGAAAGTGTGTAGCAAATAGTACCTGAGGGATGTGCGCCGTTTTTAAGTGTTTCATCAACGGCAACCTCAATGTTGCGAAGGTCGTTAAGAGCGTCGAAAATACGGATTATGTCGATACCGTTTTCGATTGACTTTTTAACGAAAGCTCTAACAACATCATCAGGATAATGCTTGTAGCCGAGAAGATTTTGACCTCTGAGAAGCATTTGAAGCTTTGTGTTAGGACAAGCTTTGCGAATCTTTCTGAGTCTCTCCCACGGATCTTCGCCAAGATAACGAAGGCATGAGTCGAAAGTTGCGCCACCCCAACATTCAAGTGAGTAGTAGCCTGCTTTGTCAAGTTCTCCGAGGATAGGCTCAAAATCCTCAAAGGGCATTCGCGTTGCAATCAAGGACTGATTGGCATCACGCAGAATGGTTTCTGTGAATTGAACTTTCAAAATATCACCCCATATATTTATAGTTTTTGCAAGGTGACAAGTCTTGCATTTTTTTACATAAAAAATTGTTTCCTTAATATTAAACACAACTTTTTGCTATTGTATATCATACGCAAAATGCCAAGCAATTTCAATAGTTTTTTCAATCTTTAGTAGTTTGCTCATTTTTAGCGAAATTAGTTGCATTTTTTTATGAAAAATGTTAATGTTTAAATTGAAGCGATAGTGTATAATGTTATACATACAGAAAAACGCAGGAGGCAAGACTTATGAAAATAACTGAAACTATATTTAATATAGGTGTCAACGATAAAAACATTACTTTTTTTGAGGGACAATATCCTGTTGACAAGGGCATGGCATATAACTCATATGTTATCATCGATGAAAAAATTGCCGTTTTAGACACCGTTGAAGCCTCATTTAAAGATGAATGGCTTAAAAATTTAAGTGACATTCTCGGTGACAGACAGCCCGATTACCTTATCGTTCAACACATGGAGCCGGATCATTCGGCAAACATCAAAAATTTCACCGATAAATATCCCAATGCAGTTGTTGTGGGTAACAGCAAAACCTTCACTATGATTTCTCAATTTTTCTCAGAAAGCTATGAGGACAGAAGACTTGTTGTCGCAAACGGTGACACACTTTCTTTAGGTGAACACCGGCTTCAATTTGTTTTTGCGCCTATGGTACACTGGCCTGAGGTTATGCTGACATATGACAAAAAAGATAAAGTATTATTTTCCGCTGATGGCTTCGGAAAATTTGGCACAACAGACGCAGACGAAGACTGGGACGAGGAAAGCGCAAGATATTATTTTGGCATTGTGGGCAAATACGGCGCACAGGTACAAGCAGTACTAAAAAAAGCTTCAGAGCTTGAGATAAATAAAATTCTTCCTCTTCACGGCCCGGTACTTCAAGAAAATTTGGAACACTACCTCTCACTTTACGACAAGTGGTCTTCATATACACCTGAAAAGGAGGGCATCGTCATTGCCTATACCTCTATCTATGGTGGCACGAAGAATGCGGTAATGAAGTTTAAAGATATGCTCACTCAAAAGGGCGCTGAGGTTATTGTTCACGACCTTGCAAGGGAAGACGTTTCCTACGCTGTCAGCGACGCTTTCAGATATAGCAAGCTTGTTCTTGCTACCACCACCTATAACGGCACTATTTTCCCGTTTATGAACAGGTTTATCGATGCTCTCGCAGAAAGATTTTATCAAAACAGAACCGTTGGCCTCATCGAAAACGGTACTTGGGGAGCAATTGCAGCTAAGAAAATGGCTGACAAGCTTTCCGCCTGCAAAAACTTAACATTTTGCGAAAATATTGTTAGTATTAAATCTGTGCTTTCAGAGCAATCGGAAGAAAAACTAAATTTATTAGCAGATGAGCTTGCGAAATAATATTAGATTTCTCATAAAGAATTGTCTTCGTTAATATTTATTAAGCTACCAAATGAGAAAATAGGAAACGAAAATGTTAGAATGGGTTATGAATTTCATCAACCGGGTTATCTGCGCTATTTTCGGTATATTTGATTTACCTGTACCTCTTGACTAATTATTTTACAAAGCATACTCTGAAATACACTAAATCCTTGATTAAGATGTATTTCATGAGGTCATTTTTACAATCCTAATAAACTTAAGAAGTAGTTGTAGAAGTTATGTTTTACAACTACTTTTAATTTTATGTTTGTTCTGTTTTTCGGCTTTTTGCGGGGCTTTGCCCCACACCCCACGAGCTTTTGAAAAAGCTCGACCAAAACTTTGGTTGGGTAGAGGAAAGTATAGTGATTTCGAGTAGGTGGGTGGAAGTGGGAGGTTGGGGCGGCTCCACTAAAATCGCTGCGCGATTTTTCGGCG
>CAYWKY010000190.1:0-3671 GCA_964458915.1 uncultured Faecalibacterium sp. | reverse complement strand
GGTGTTGCATTTTGCAGATTGAGTTCAACGGCATCGTTGGTATCAATAACTGCAGTTTGCAATTCTTTTGCCTGTTCTGCTGTGAACGAATAGATAGTTTTGAGCTTTTCGATCCAACCTTCCGGCATTTTTTTCTTTCCGTTTTCAACTGCGGATAAAAATGCAGAAGAAACCCCTAACGCTTCCGCCATGTCTTTCAAGATTTCTCCATTGTCTATGCGGAGTTTCCTTAAAAATTTTCCTATACTTGTTAGCATAGCAAATCCTCCTTCTTAACCTTTAAGGTCGATGCAATTATAACTTATAAGATTTAATTTGTCAACCTTTTCGGTTAATTTTTATAAATGTTTTCTTACATTGAGGCAAAATAGCAAGGCAATAACATAGTCTTTAGGCTGTTTATTTTTCGGCAGAGTACAAAAAATTGAAAAATCAAAAGCGAGCAAATTGCACGAAAATCGAAGAAAATCGAAGAAAAACGGAGAAAGCAAAATCTAAATTAAAAAAGTTTCAAAAAGTGCTTGACAATCTGTGCGCCTTGTGGTAATATATCACAGCATTAAAAATAAATTATTGGAGGAAAAAGTTATGTCAACTTATATGCCCAAGGCTGGCGACCTCACACATCAGTGGTATATCATTGATGCTGAAGGTAAGACTCTCGGTCATGTAGCTGCTAAGGCTGCTGAGCTTCTCAGAGGTAAGCACAAGGCTACATTCACACCCAACGCAGATTGTGGCGACCACGTTATCATCATCAACGCTGACAAAGTCGTTTTCACAGGTAAGAAACTCGATCAAAAAATGTACTATCATCACACAGGCTATATCGGTAACATGAAGAAGGTTAAGTATTCAACCCTCATGAGAACAAAGCCTGAATTCGTTATGACAAAGGCTGTTAAGGGTATGATCCCCGACACAGTTCTCGGTCGTACAGCAATGACAAGACTTCGTGTATACACAGGTGCTGAGCATCCTCATGCTTCACAGGCTCCTGTTGCAGTTGAACTTTAATAGAAAGGGAGGAAAAGAATAATGTACGAAACAACACCGTTTTTCTATGGTACAGGCCGTAGAAAGAAGTCAGTAGCAAGAGTACGCGTTTACGCAGGTACAGGTAAAATCACAATCAACGACAGAGATATCGACGATTATTTCGGTCTTGAGACACTTAAGCTCATCGTTCGTCAGCCTCTCAATCTCACAGGAACAACTGAGAAGTTTGACATCGTTTGCCGTGTTTCAGGCGGTGGCGTAACAGGTCAGGCCGGTGCTATCCGTCACGGTCTTTCAAGAGCTCTTCTTCAGTACGACGAAGAACTTCGTGGTGCTCTCAAGAAGGCTGGATTCCTTACTCGTGACCCGAGAATGAAGGAAAGAAAGAAGTACGGTCTCAAAGGCGCTCGTCGTGCTCCCCAGTTCTCAAAGAGATAATTTATCCCCAATGGGATTTTATCACACTCCTCTGCATTACGCAGGGGAGTTTTGTTTTAGCCGAAACTTAAGAATGGGAAAAAGTGCTTTAGCACCAAAAGGAGGAGTTTTAAAAGCAACAGACAGTTGCTTGTATATATAATATTTTAGTGTTATAATGCTTTTGAGGTGATGAACGAATGGAAACAAAAGATATTATATTTAGTTTAAGAACAAAAAACGGGATTTCACAAGATGAGCTTGCACAAAAGCTATATGTTACAAGGCAGGCGGTGTCACGCTGGGAAATGGGCGAGACAACACCTAATGTTGAAACTTTAAAATTGTTGTCAAAGTTGTTTGATGTTTCTATCAATACTCTTTTAGGTTCGCCAAGACAATTGATTTGTCAATGCTGCGGTATGCCTTTAGAGGATTTAACTCTCAGCAAAGAGACGGACGGTACTTTTAACGAAGAATATTGTAAATGGTGCTATACTGACGGTCAGTTTACCTATGAAGATATGAATGTTTTAATTGATTTTTGTGCCGAACATATGGCAAATGAAAATTTTTCAGGGGAACAAGTGAGAGCTTACATGAAAGATATGCTGCCAAAATTAAATTATTGGAAAAACATAAAAGAAAAAGAATAACATATTGCACACAAAAAGAGCCGATGCTATTGCACCGACTCTTAATTTTTGCTTTGATTAACTTATTTTGCAAGCTCGTAGGTATCCTGAGCAATGAGAAGCTCTTCATCTGTGGGGATAACAAGAAGCTTAAGTGCGCTGTCTTCTGTTGAAATTTCAATTTCTTCGCCACGCACTGCATTGGGTACCTCGTCGATTTTTGTGCCGAGGAAAGCAAGCTTTTCTGCAACTCTTGTACGATAGTGGGGGTTATTTTCACCGATACCGCCTGTGAATACAACAGCATCAACGCCGCCCATAGCAGCAGCAAAACCGCCAATGTACTTAACAAGCTGATGGCAAAGCATTGATTCAACAAGCTGAGCTCTCTTGTCGCCTGCCTTTGAACGACCCTCAATTGTTCTGTTGTCGCTTGTTGCAGTGCCTTCAATTTCATTGAAGTTTTCGTCGTACTCAGCAGTAAGACCGAGCATACCTGACTTTTTATTGAGAATGTTGTCAACCTCTTTAGCTGTAAGACCCTCTCTCTCGCAAAGAACAGCGATAATAGCCGGGTCGATTGAGCCGGAACGAGTACCCATCATGATGCCCTCAAGAGGAGTAAGACCCATTGTTGTGTCGAAGCACTTGCCGCCCTTAACAGCTGAAATTGATGAACCGTTGCCTAAGTGGCAGGTTACAATCTTTAATTCATCTGGGTTATATTTGCCGGGGTGCTTCTTTTGAAGGAAGTCAGCAGTACGAGCTGAAACATATCTGTGGCTTGTACCGTGGAAGCCGTACTTTCTGATGCCGTGCTGGAGATAGTATTTGTAGGGGAGAGCATACATATATGCGTAATCAGGGATAGTTGCGTGGAAGGCTGTGTCGAAAACTGCAACCTGAGGTACACCGGCCATAATCTTTTCACAAACCTCAATACCAATAAGGTTAGCAGGGTTGTGGAGAGGGCCTAAGGGAATGCACTTTCTGATAGCTGCCTTAACATCTTCTGTTACAAGAACACTGCCGCTAAATTCTTCACCGCCGTGGAGAACTCTGTGACCAACTGCGCTGATGTCAGCCATTGAATCAAGAACGCCGATTTCTTTATCGGTGAGAGTGTCAAGAAGAATTGAAATTGCGTCGTTGTGATCATTTGCGGTTACAGGCTTTTTGCTGTAAATTTTGAGTTCTTCGCCATCTTTTTCAATTTTGTGTGTGAATGTGCAAGCTGTACCGATCTGCTCAAAAATACCCTTTGCAAGAACCTTTGCTTCGGGCATATCAAAAACTTGATATTTAAGAGAAGAACTACCTGCATTGATTATTAACTCTTTGAAGCTCATTGTTAACACCTCTTATTTTTTAAAAAATCCGCCATTTAAATATGGCGACATAAAACTTCAATAGACAGTATAACATAATTTATTTTGTTTTTCCATATGTTTGAGAATTTTATTTGAATTTTTATATAATGGTAACAGGGGACAGGTACTTTTGTGTTGTTGGCACTAAAGCATCTGTCCCCTGTGGTTTGTTTGTCGATATGTTGCCTTACGGCAACTTGAGAAAAATTAGCAATTAGCAATGTGCAATTAGCAATTGTGGGCGGGACAC
>CAYWKY010000189.1:0-3684 GCA_964458915.1 uncultured Faecalibacterium sp. | reverse complement strand
TATAGGGACAGGTACTCTTGTGTCCAACAACACAAAAGTACCTGTCCCCTATGTTTTTTGTTTTTATCCACTATGTTTCATGAATGAGCTTTAAGGAGCAAAGAGACTTCCTAAAAAATCGCTAAAATAAAGTGGGCTTGTCATTTCAAAGGCGTTATCGCATACCTTAGTGAAGTAGAAAGAAGAATACTTAATGTCATCACTTAAGGGGATAAGCTTGCCATTAATTATAATTGCAGCATCGTTTGAATCCATGTTATAACACAAAATTGACTTTTTGGTTGTTGATAATCTGTTTTCATAATTATCTATACCCGGAACAGTGACAAATTTAGAGTCAATATATAATAAGTCAGCAGGCTCATCTTTTTCGTTATACTTGCCTATATATAAAACTGAATTGTCTATCCACTCTGCGAAGCTAACCTTTTCTATAAGAAGCTTTTTGTCAAGGTAAATATCAAAAAATTCATTGTTTTCGTCAAATTTACAATAAACCGGCTTATTACCGACAAAGTCAGTTATATCATAGCTTGCGTTTTTGTCGTAGATAACGGGTTCGGTGACAGTGTCATTTTTAAATTCAACAGCATAATAGTTTTCTTCATATTTGTCTTTGTCTTCGTCTATTAAAACCATAGTGTGAAGATATGCTGTTTTTGTGTCTTTGTTATAAATGTAGGAATCAAAACCGTCAAGAGAGAACTTACCTAATTGTTTGCCGTCTTCAGCAAAGGCTAAAAGGCTTTGTGAAGCTAAGCTGTCGAAAAATGTCTGATTAATTGAAGGGTAAATTTCATCCTCATTGTATATTTCCGACATTTTAATCTTAGGAAGCTTATAGTCGTCTAAAACTCTGTAAACAATAACACTGTTGTCATTTTTATAGGAGTACATAGCCGAATCGTAGAAGGTTTCCAATACATTTTCACAAACCTTGACAGCCTCTTTACCGTTGAAATAATAAAGTGAGCAAAGCTGAGCTAAGGATGACTGGTCTGCTGCGGCAAGCTCAAGGCGCATAGTGTCTCTTTCAAGCTTTTGAGCGTAGGCATCAACATCACTTGGCTTTATATTATTGTCGCTTTGGAGCATATCGTCAATAAAGCTGTCGCTGAAATTAATTGGCTTATTATCGGCAAGGAAGTAGCCTTCTTCGCTTGTCATGTATCTTGAGGAATAAAAGCTTTCACTAATAACATTTTTATCGCCGTTTTCATATTTTATAAGCGTCTTTTCATTTTCGCAATAAATAACGCAGTCGTCACCGAATAAAATCACATCAGCTTTTTCGCTTATAAGCTCAGGGTCTTTGTCGGTGTGAAAAACATATAATCCGCCGGCTTTGTCGCTGTAATAAATAGTCTTCAAGTCGTTGGAAACCTTTGCGCTGCAAACATTATCCAAAAGCTTTTTAGCCTCTTCATTTCCTTTCTTTTGCCAAAGCTCACCTGTTTTGCCTTTGAAATAGGTGAAGGTGTCAAAGGCATCGTTGACTATATGAGAAAAAACATTTTTATCAATTAGAGTTGAGGTACCGCTGACAATATCATAAAGATAAAGGTCATAATAGGTATCGTAGGTTTTCTCGTCTTTTTTACCGTTATTTGTGTAAAGGAGCTTTGTGTTGTCTTCGCTGATATAGTATTCCCAAAATGCGCTTTCGCCTGTGAGCTTAGATATTAGCACTGGCTCTTTCTTTGGTCTTGCCCCATCGATAAGATAAAGTGAATCCTTGGTTTCAGCCACAATATAGTCGGGGCCGCTTTTGCTTGTGGGGATAAACAGAGAGCTGATTATTATTAGGGCAATCACAGCGAAAATGCTTAAAAGGAGATAGGTTTTAAATTTCTTTTTATCTTTTTTGGGTACTCCCTCAAAGCCACACTCGCACTTTCCCTCATCGTTTAAAATTTCTTTGTTGCAGTTAGGATATTTCATATTTTAACTCCTCCTTTGTGACTTAATTTTACATTGGCGACACTTAGTGTCAATAATAATTATAAAATTGTAATAACTTTTTGAGAAAATATATGACTTGGGCTTTGATTTTTTAATATAAGCTTTTTCTTTCTCGGCGGAAAAAAGGCTAATGACAGAAAGCGACTTTCCCGCCTACACAAAAAGAGCAAATAAAACAGTGTTGCACTTGACAAAAAGGCAGAGTATTTAGTACAATATATAATGTATAGTTTTACTCATGAAAAGTAAAGAAAGTGGGATGAAATATGAAACATATTTGGGAAAACCCGAAAATAATTAAAGAAAACAAAGAAGACGGTCATGTGCTTTCCTTATGCTATGACAAGGCGGACAGCGCAGCAAAAAGAGAAAGCTCCCCATATAAAATTTCCCTTAACGGTCAATGGAAATTCTTTTGGTATAAGGGCGTAGCCTCATTGCCCGAAAGCTTCAGAAAGCCGGACTATGACGATAGCTCATGGGAGGATATTACTGTTCCCGGCGTTTGGCAGCTTCAAAAGGACTACTCAAAGCCGCTGTATTACGCTAACTCATTCCCTAACTGTATCAGCGTTGAGAAAAGCAAGATTCCCTCAATTGATATTAAGGGACAGGAGGTTGCAATGCACAGAACAACCTTCACCTTGCCGGAAAATTGGTCTGACAGAGAAATTTTTCTGCATTTCGGCGCAGTTAAGGCAGGTATAAGCGTATATGTCAACGGCGAATATGTGGGCTATTCACAAGGCTCTAACACACCACATGAGTTTGATGTAACAAAATTTGTTCATCCCGGTGAAAACTCATTGGCAGCTGAGGTTTATCGCTATACAGACGGCACATACTTAGAGGATCAGGATATGTGGTCCTTGTGCGGTATTTATCGTGAGGTTTATGTTTACAGTGAGCCTAAGACCTGTTTGCGTGACTTCTTTATTAAAACAGAGCTTGTCAATGATTATACAGACGCTGACCTTACTATTAATATGCTCATTAAAGATTATAGTGAGGGCGCAAAGCATGTTCAAGTTGAGGCAACACTTCTCACAGTAGGCAAGCCTAATCAAATAGGCGCAACAGATATTGTCACAATGGCAGGCGAGAATAAAATTGTCTTTAAAAAGAGAATTGAACGCCCCTTGCTTTGGTCAAGTGAAAGCCCTGTGCTTTATACGGTACTGTTTAAAATTGCCTGCGACGGAAAGGTTACATATAAGGCAGTTCGCATTGGCTTTAAGCAATTTGAAATTGTTGGCGAAAAGATTCTTGTCAACGGCAAGCCACTTCTTATAAGAGGTGTTAACCGTCACGATTTCGACCCTGATTTCGGCTGGGCAGTACCCGACGAAAGATATATTCAGGATCTTAACATAATGAAGCGTAACAATATTAACTCCATTCGTACCAGCCATTATCCTAACGACCCCAGATTCTATGACCTTTGCGATGAATACGGTTTTTATGTTATGGACGAATGTGACCTTGAAACCCACGGTGTTAGAAGAAAGAATGTCCCCGGCGACAACCCAATGTGGACTCAAGCCGTTGTTGACCGTATGGAAAGAATGGTTCTTCGTGACAGAAACCACGCTTGCGTATTTATGTGGAGCCTTGGTAACGAGGCTGGTGACGGCAGCAACTTTATGAGAATGAAGCAGGCTGCTATGAAGCTTGACGACACAAGACAATTCCACTATGAGGGCGACTTTGATTTCACTAAGA
>CAYWKY010000188.1:0-3713 GCA_964458915.1 uncultured Faecalibacterium sp. | reverse complement strand
CATATCTATCATTTGTCACGGGATATTATATCGCAGTGGTGGGAAAAGGTCAAGTTAAAATTCTTCCTCATCTAAAAGCCACATGACATCTGTTTTTAACACCTTTGACAAGGCTTTAAGCTCATAGTCAGCTACAAAGCGTGTACCGGCTTCGATTCTACTAATACTGTCACGCTCAATGAGTATTCCTTCGATTTGAAGCTTTGCCGCAAGGTCACTTTGGGACAGTCTCAGCTTTTGTCTCGCCTGTCGTACTCTGTTACCACAAAGATTTTTCTTTCCATTATAGTCATAAATCTTCATAAACTCACCTCAAAATTATGCTAAAGTTCAGCATTTTTCTTGGCATTAGCACATTTTGGGAATATAATGGTGTTAAAGATCAGCAAAAAGCATAAAAATTTTATTTAAAGCTGAATCTTTATATAAAAAGGCAAAAATATTTAGTAAATTTAAAAGCTCCATGTTACAAAATTTTTCAAAGAAACTATTGAAAATTCTAAAATGGAGTGATATACTAAATGTGCCAAACTAACTGAATATGTGAAATAAGAGCCTGCGGGGGTAGTGTACCCATTTTTACCTATGCGTTGAATTTGATAAAATGCAAATTCCTCTGTGCATAGGTAAGGCTCTTACCGTCTCAGTTAGTTTGGCGACTACCGGAGTTTGCGTTTTTGTGCGCTTGCTTTGGTAGGCGCACTTTTTTATTTTAAGGAGGGTAGAAGAATAATTTTTATATCAAGACTTAATTTTAAAACGGAAAGGAAAACTAATATGAGAGAATTTAGTAAGAAATTATTATCACTTTTGCTTGTTGTGGCTATGATTGTGCCTATGTGCGGAATGATGTTTACGGTTGGGGCAGAGGACAAAAGTAGTATTAAGGTGGGAGATACTATAACTCTTGGAACTTACCCACAAAGTGCAATTAAAGACGCAGACGGAAAGGTAACAGGTTATAAAACTGAACCCATTGAATGGTTAGTTCTTCGTATTGATAACGGAAAAGCATTGCTGTTGTCAAAGGAAATTCTTGACGGCAAAGCATATAACCACACCAGTGCTACAGTTAACGGATATTACGGAAACAACTATGCTCATTCTGATATTAGAAAATGGCTGATAGGGGATTTTTATAATACTGCTTTTTCTGATAATGATAAAAATGCTGTTGTTCCTACTGTGCTGGATAATTCGGCTACTAATTCAACATATTCTTCTGAGTCAACAACGGATAACGTGTTCCTACTTTCAAAATGGGAGGCAGAAACATATGCATCAAACTATTATAGTACAACAGCAACGGATTATGCTTGTATAGAAAATAATACTGAGACAGACTATTTGGGGAATCATTCTTGGCTCACAAGAACTGCCAGAAGCAATTATTATCAGTTTTTTTATGTGCAGTATAGAAGTGGCTGGACGATATACTATAATTGGTATGACGATAGGATAAATGTAAGTATCGGTGTTCGCCCTGCTATTACTGTTGATTTGGATAAGTATGAGGAAAGTGTTAAAAAAACACCCTCAGGTTATGATTTTTTCAAAGATAGCTATAATTTTGGAAATCCTGAAGAAAAAATCAGTGTTGAATACTTTAAGACTATGTATGAAGATTCATCAGGTAAAGCAATGGGTGAGGCACTGTATAATGAGAAAGAAAATAGAGGCAAACATGGCATTTGTTTTGGAATGACATATACTACAGCATCAATTTATAACGGTTTGCCAAGTGCAAATAGATTCACCGGAGTTTTATCGAATCCGAAAAACATTAGAGATTTAAGAAAATCACATAAATTTTCTGTTGGCGATTATGAACTATCACTTATGGATTTTATCAAGTATTCTTATGTTTATCATTATAGCAGTGAATTAAGCTATATGAATAATACAAAGAACGATATAGACGGATTGATAAATATAACTAAAGACTATGTTGAAAATGATCGAATAGGAATATGCTTGGATTTATATCATTGCATCAAAGATAAGAATGATAAGTGGGTTGCTGAGTCAGGACATTCTGTGTTGGTTGTAGGAATAGATGGCAATGATATACTTATTGACGATCCAAACTTTACCAAAGAATTGCAGCGTTTGAAAGTTAATGATGATGGCTCATGGGAATATAGTGGCGCATGGCGTGAAGACGGAGTTAGTAGCGAAAACTCGAGTTTTTGCTATGGTGTAAGTTATTTTAGACCATATCAAATGCTTAAAACCGGAACTACAACAACTGTGAGGGATGGTGTTCTTTCGGATAATTCATCTGACACAGCATCCGAAACATATGTTGATGATATGCAGCGTTTAGATAGTGACCATACTTTAATTACAATAACTGGTTCCGTTGAAATCACCGGTACTGATATTGTTGCTCCAATTTCATCAACAAATTTGTCTGCATCGTTTTCAAACACAACGAACAACGATGATATAATCGGCTATTGGGTTGAGGACGCCAATGAAATCACTATTGAGAATACATCAGGTGGAGAAAATGACATTCAGTATGCAAAAGACAACTTGCTTGTTTCAACAGAATCGACTAACTTCTCATCAATAACAGTTGCGGACAATACTGTACTTATGAATACTACTAAAAATTCAAAAGTATCATTGACAATAGAAACAGTGTATACATATGAAGATTTTGGTACGACAATTAATGGTACAGCATCAGGTGAACAAGTTACTGTTTCAAAAACTAAGGATGGATACACTGTTATTGGACTTAAAGACATGAAGATTACTCATTTAAAAAATGACGAAGAAGTTGATCACACCGATGTAGATCACGACGGCACATGTGACATTTGTTCAACCAACTTAACCGCAAATTGCACTTGTGCTTGTCACAGTAATGCTTTTATCAAACTAATTTATAAGATAATCGCCTTTATCTTATCTCTTTTCGGCAGCAGCTTTGACTGTGCCTGTGGCATGTCGCACCGCTAATTAATCACAAATTCTCACCTTAATTCTAAAAGAAGTCACTTCATTGTGGCTTCTTTTTTCTTCCCTTGTTTTATTTTCCTTTAAGCTTTCATACTTATAATTGAGGTGATACAAGTGAAAAAGATTTGTGCGTTTATTACCCTTGTTGCCATAATTATCCTGCCTTGCTCCTTTGGTGCTTTTGCTGAGGGCGAGGTGGCTGTTAAAGCTAAATCCGCCGTGCTTATGGATGCGTCAACAGGGGAGGTACTCTTTTCTCTTAACGAAAACGAAAAGGCGTACCCGGCATCGGTGACAAAAATTATGCCGCTGCTGCTATTTATGGAAGCTATCGACTCAGGCAAAATGGCGCTGACAGACACAGTGACAGCGAGCAGTGTGGCGGCAGGCAAGGGTGGCAGCCAAATTTGGCTCAAAGAGGGTGAAACCATGAAGGTAGATGAGCTTCTTCGTGCCACAGCAATTGCCAGCGCAAACGATGCCTGCACCGCCCTTGGTGAGCATATTGCCGGTAGTGAGGAGGCCTTTGTCAAAATGATGAATGACAGAGCCGCTGGGCTTGGAATGAAAAACACCCATTTTGTCAATTGCTCCGGTCTCGATGATGATACCACAGAGCATCTTACTACAGCTTATGACATTGCCCTCATGTCAAAGGAGCTTTTAAGCCACGAGAGAATTAAAACCTACACCACCGTCTGGATGGACTCATTAAGAGACGGCGCAACCCAATTAGTTAACAC
>CAYWKY010000187.1:0-3734 GCA_964458915.1 uncultured Faecalibacterium sp. | reverse complement strand
GGATATATAGGTTCCGATGTAATAGTATTAGCAAGATTTATTACTGCTTGGACAGCAACCTTTTTATTTCTTGCCTTTCCATGCAGCAACAAAAATTCTTCAATGGTTGTATCTAATACAAAACGCATATTTTGAGATAAATGTGCGATTAATGTGGAAGAAATATCACGTTTTCTCATTCTTTCAATTTTAGTTCCGTCGACTAATATCGTTCTTCCGGTTATGGAATCACCAGTGGCTAACTGTTCAATATCCTTAATAAACCGGCTTTTCCCAGAGCCAGTATTTCCAACAATACTACAGATTTCACCTTTAAAAAGTGTGATTTCCTCAAAGTTTTCCAATTCATTTTTTTTATTTTTTCCAGCAATAATTGTTAATTTCTGCATCTTGTATTCTCCTAAAAATTTATTTTAGCCACTACACCCTGTTGATAATTGATTCCCACGCGTTTTTCTCCTACACAATATGAGCATACTCCCATAGGCATGGTATGCCTGAGTTCATCATCTTCAAAGGTCTTTTCTTTGCTTGAAAAATATAAATAATCAGCTAGCAGGTCGCTTCCATATCCGCAAAGACCGTCAACAGGAAAAATTTCGGCTTTTTCATTGATAGTATGTATTTGCCAGATAATAATTTCTAATTCTGCCTGTGAGACCATATCTATTTTGGTAATAACGACAAAGTCTGATTTGGTAAGCATTGGACCTAATTGTTCCGGCAGTTTCAAACTGGATGTTGCATTGATTACACATCCGGATAACATTCGTTTTGTTGCAGGGCTGCAACGGTGACAAAGTCCTGCGGTTTCGAGCAAAAGTGTTTTGCTTTCTTTTTTTTCTGCCCAATTATAGAGTTCTGGCAGGTTAGAGACCAAAAAGTGGTCAGGGCAAATATCATTGCTGATTCCCACAATATTTGGAATATCCAGTTTTTCATATATAATATGGTCGGTTGTATTAATACAATCAATCTTGCACACAGCCGGTGCCATTTTCATAAGCTTTAATTTCGGAATAAGAGCTGATAATACAGAAGTTTTTCCTACAGCTGATGCACCGGAAAATAAGATGACTTTTTCTAACATAAGAACCTCCTTCATTATTTGGGAAGACTATCATATATAGATAAGTTTTGAAGTCTCATATTAGACTTTCTAAAAAAATTCTCATTTTTGGTGTAATTCTTGACAAGTTAAAATTTTATTTGTAGACTGTAGAAGTTAGTTGTGCATAACTCAAACAAAGGAGATTTAAATTGTCATTAGAAAAAAATATGGATATGACTACAAAATTTACAGAAAAAGTCATGAAAAAAGTAGAGGAAAAGCATCTATCCTTACTAAATATGGAATTTCATTCCGGAGAAGTAATATCAGATAAAATAAATAATTCTTATATATTAAACCCAACTAAAAAAACTATAACAATTGCTTTTTGTGCCCTTATTGCTCTTATTGCAGCGGTTTCGGGCTTATTTGTTATTAAAGAAGCGAGTAAAGAGGACAGCACCACCTCAGAGATTTCCGACACGGCAGAGTCAACTATAACGGGCTTGAGCGAAGATGTGCCAATGACGGCAAACCTGCTTTTTGCTCTTGAGGGCGACGAAAACTTAGACCTTTTAGGGGTACTGAGAATGGATTCTCAAGAAAAAAGCGTCAGAGTTTCATTTTTAGACAGCGACACCTATTGTAGCTTCAATAAGCTTAGCGGTACTATGAACGAGCATTATAAGCAGGGCGGTACTACACAGCTTGTTTGGGCTGTAGGGGAATATGCCGGTATAAGCATTGAAAGGTTTGTTATCGCTGATTACAACACATTTAAGAGCGTTTTAAACAGTATCGGTGATATGACAGTTAATTTAGAGCATGATGTTATATGCGGTCAAGATGCGGCGAGCCTTGTTATTGAGGAAGGTCAGCAAACCTTAGTGCCGGAAATGATGACAAAATATTTCGGCTATCTTTGCGGCAATTTAGAAGAATATAGCGATGAAATTGCTAAGACAATGATGAATTTCGGAGAAAAAATCTTTTGTAACATAGAAGATGAGGAAGCTTTTTATAAAAGCTTTGAAAGGCTCATCAGTCTTTTTAACACTAATGTTTCCGCCCAGGATTATGTAACTTATAAAGCTGCAATAAAGAGCATGGCAAATAAAGAAATTTTGCAAAAAATTGCAGTGGAAGAAAACTTAGGAAATTTAAAGAGCTTAAGCTGAGTGAGTTTTAGAAAGTGAATATAAATTGACAGGTAAATTAGTGCTGTGTGGCGCTGATTTACCTGCCTTTGTTTATTGGTGCGGATATATTAAGCTGCTAAATCTTATTGAGAAGAGCCAATTAAAAATGAGAGGTGAGCGTAAAATCACCTCTCATCACTTATATTTTACCACTTATTCTCAACATACTCACAAAATGCAGGCAAATCCTTTATTTCAAGCTTAGTTCCGTCGTCGAGTGTAACATCACCGTGCCAAATTCCGTGAACCTGATGAGTGTGCATTCGAGCAACACCGACATTCATATCCGAATGGTGGTCAAAGGTCGGCTTCATTGTCAGATTAAATCTTCCGTCCTCAGAAATGAATTTCCAGTCATTCATAAATTTATCCGGCTTCGGGAAGGTTTCAACATCAACAGCGCCAAATTTATGTGCCTTGCCATCGTAGAAAATTGCTGTTTCTGTTGCGTTGCTTTCGTCGCCAATTGCCCAAGTTATTTCAAAGCCGAAAAGATGCTTTTCTCCCTTTTCGTCTGTTATGTACTGTGAGCCGTTACCCCAGTACCAAACCATTTTATGAGGAGTGTTAACTCTGCCCCAGTCAAGGGTGGCAAAGGCTGTGTCTTTTGTAAAGGAATAAACCTTGTCGCCAATTTTATAGTAACCCTCACAGGGCATACAGTTTTGCTTGGTGGTCATAAAATATTTTTTGTTGTCGCCCTTAAAAGGCAAAACAGTTGTTATATTCTCAAGACCCGGCATAATATCCATATTAAATTCGCACTCGACCATTTGACCCTTAAGGGGCATTTTGAACCACAATCTTCTTGTAGTTTCCTTTGTGTCGAAGTCAAATTCAGCCTTGCCGATTTTATCTTTATATCTGTTTGTTACATCGCCCTTTGGTGGCGGCAAGTGCTTTTTTCCGCCGAGGAAAAGCTGAGTTGCGTCTGCAACTATTTTTCCGTTTTTAATGTCAACTAATTTTGCGGCAACATAACCGCCTATGCCGATATTGGCGAAGCTAAGCTGTACCATATAATTGCCGTCAGCTATTTGATAAAAATCCCATTCCTTTTTACTCATGGGGCTGCCCGGCTTAACATAGTCACGGTTATACTCAAAGACATTGTGTCTTGCCCAGCCTTTGGCGAGCAGTGTGCCGTCGGGAGCTAAAAGGGGAGTGGCTTCGGTGTACTCAGTCTGCTTTGACTTTTCCGTCCAGTCTTTAAAGGGGACATAGGTTCTTGGTGTTTCCATTGCGATTTCTCCTTTTTAATAAGTTTTCTTCGCTTTTATTCTAATGCTTTTTTTATTCATTTGCAACTGTTTTGTAAAAAAATATTGGTCGGCAAATAAATATAAATTGATTTTTCATGTAACAAGATGTATAATTAAAGGGCAAAATTAAAAATAAGGAGTTAATTATGAAGGATTTTACACAGCGTTTTAAAATTGACTGTTCACCTGTGGCTCACAAAAGCAATGTCATTGTAAGAAAAC
>CAYWKY010000186.1:0-3742 GCA_964458915.1 uncultured Faecalibacterium sp. | reverse complement strand
AATCGAACGGTTAACGAGGTTGCCTAAGGTGTTAGCGAGGTCTGAGTTATATCTCTCGATAATAGTCTCATATGAAATTGAGCCATCGTTTGCATGGGGCATTTCCGAAAGAAGATAATATCTCACTGCGTCAACACCAATAAGCTTTGAAAGCTCATCGGCATAAATAACATTACCTCTTGACTTTGACATCTTATCTGTGCCAAAGAGAAGCCATGGGTGACCATATACCTGCTTTGGAAGCGGCTCACCTAAAGCCATGAGCATAATAGGCCAATAAATTGTGTGGAAACGAACAATGTCCTTGCCGATAATATGCACATCAGCCGGCCAATATTTGTTATAAAGCTCTCCGCTGCCGTCAGGGTCATAGCCTAAAGCGGTGATGTAGTTTGAAAGCGCATCTATCCAAACATAAATAACATGGTTGTCATCAAAGGTTACGGGAATACCCCATTTAAATGAGGTTCTTGAGACGCAAAGGTCTTGAAGTCCGGGCTTAATGAAGTTGTTAAGCATTTCCTTTTTGCGGCTTTCGGGATAAATAAAGCTGTCGTTGCTCTCGATATAATCCTCAAGCTGCTTTTGATATTTGGAAAGACGAAGGAAATAAGCCTCCTCCTTTGCCTTTTTAACCTCTCTGCCACAGTCGGGGCATTTGCCGTCAACTAACTGAGCCTCAGTCCAAAAGGACTCACATGGAGTGCAATAAAGACCCTCATATTCGCTCTTATAAATGTCGCCTTGATCATAAAGCTTTTTGAAAATCTTTTGCACCACTTTTTCATGGTAGTCATCTGTTGTTCTTATAAATTTATCATATGTTGTGTTGAGTGTGTCGCAGATGTCTTTAATTTCACCGGCAACCTTGTCAACATACTCCTTAGGTGTTACACCTGCGTTTTTTGCATATTCTTCAATCTTTTGACCGTGTTCGTCGGTACCTGTAAGGAAGAAAACATCATAGCCCTGAAATCTTTTAAAACGGGCAATAGCGTCTGTAAGCACAATTTCATAGCTGTTGCCGATATGCGGTTTTCTTGAGGTGTACGCAATAGCGGTCGTAATATAAAACTTACCTTTATCCATAAACTGATTTCCTTTCAAAATAATTACTCCCTTTATTTTACCAATAAAGGGAGCAGTTTGTCAATAGATTTAAGTGGTAATGGTTAATTTGCCGAGAGAATATTTTTGTTTTTTATAAGATAATCTATTGCTGAGACAATTGTCAAAACTAAAGAAGCGTAAAGCAAAACTTGTTCCAGAATATAAAAGCCCTCTGCGCTTAAAAGCAAAACGATTATCATTGCCATTTGCGAAACTGTTTTAGCCTTGCCCCAATTAGAAGCGGCAATTGTGACACCGCTTTCGGCGGCAAGAAGTCTAACACCGCTTATGATAAACTCTCTTGCAATAATAATGATAACCGCCCATGCGGGAATTTCACCTGTAGATGCCAGACACACAAGAGCCGAGCATACAAGAAGCTTATCAGCGATTGGATCCATGAATTTTCCAAAGGTAGTTATCATGTTATATTTTCTTGCTATGGTACCGTCAAGCTTGTCTGTAATAGTTGCAATGACGAATATGCCGAGAGCGATGTAGCGGTCATATTCAGTGAAATTACAAAGCATAAACACAACGAAAAACGGCACGAGTACCACACGAAAAACTGTAAGTTTGTTTGCTAAGTTCATTTCAACC
This sequence comes from uncultured Faecalibacterium sp., assembly GCA_964458915.1. GTDB lineage: Bacteria > Bacillota > Clostridia > Oscillospirales > Acutalibacteraceae > UBA6857. The sequence continues at coordinate 2,032 of CAYWKY010000186.1, read as the reverse complement.
TCCTAATATTTTTTTAATGATACCACAAGTAAAGAATAAAATCTACTGTTTACACAAGAAATTTACAATATTTAGAATAATTATTAATAAGGCATTTCCATATTTAAAGGTAAAATTCAGCGGTTTACTACTTTACAAAGCTAAAAAAACATGGTAAAATTAATACCTATATTTTTGAATGGAGGAAGTTTAATGGATTCATCAACATTAAAGATTTTTCTTGCCATGGCAGGGTATATGCTCATAGTTATTGGCATAGGAGTTTTTTATGCAAAACGCTCAAGCAAAAACTCGGAGGAGTATTTTATCGGTGGCAGAACCCTTGGTCCATGGGTTGCGGCTATGAGTGCAGAGGCATCGGACATGAGTGGTTGGCTTCTTATGGGATTGCCGGGCGTAGCTTATTGGTGCGGAATTGCTGATGCGGCTTGGACAGCAATAGGTCTTGCTGTCGGTACATATATTAACTGGCTCGTTGTGGCAAAGAGACTTAGAAGATATTCTGTTGTTGCAGGAAATGCAATAACAATTCCGGAGTTTTTCTCAAACAGATACCACGAAAAGAAGAATATTATAATGACACTTTCAGCTGTGTTTATTCTTATTTTCTTCACCGTTTACGCTGCAAGCTGTTTTGTTACTTGTGGTAAGCTTTTCAGCACACTTTTCGGTTATAGCTATCATTCAATGCTCATAGTCGGTGCAGTTTTCGTTGTTGTTTACACCTTCCTTGGCGGTTTCCTCGCTGAGAGCGTGTCAGACTTTATGCAGGCTGTTGTTATGATTATAGCTCTTGTTACTATTCTCGTTACAGGTACTATAAACGCCGGTGGTATCGATGCGGTTATCGCTAATGCACAAGCAATTCCCGGCTATCTTTCATTGACACATATAGCAACACCTATTGTTGACGCTGACGGTGTTCAACAGGTTGTAAACGGTGTTCCTCAGTTCGGTGAGGCAGGAAACTACGGCCTTCTCACGATTCTTTCAACAGCTTCATGGGGTCTTGGATATTTTGGTATTCCTCAGGTGCTCTTGAGATTTATGGCTATCAGAAAGACAAGTGAGCTTAAAAAATCACGCAGAATCGCAACAATTTGGGTGCTTATTTCACTGTTTGCGGCAGTGTGCATAGGTGTTATCGGCAGAGCTGTTTTCCCGACTCAGGAAAATCTTCTCACAAGTGGCGGTGCAGAAAACGTCTTCATTAACCTTTCCGAATATCTTCTTCCTGCTCTGCTTGCAGGCGTTGTTATGGCAGGTGTTCTCGCTGCAACTATCAGCTCATCGGATTCATACCTTCTCATTGCTTCTTCCGCTTTCGCAAAGAATATTTATGAGGCATCTCCTAAGGCTACAAAGCTTTACACAAAGCTTACTAAAAAGCCGGCAGACGATAAGGCAGTTATGCTCGTTTCAAGAATTGCACTTATTCTCATTTCACTTATCGGTATCGCAATCGCTTGGGACGAAGACAGTGTAATTTTCGACATCGTTTCATTTGCGTGGTCAGGCTTTGGTGCAACCTTTGGACCGATTATGCTCTTCTCACTTTTCTGGAAGAGAACCACATATCCCGGCGCAATTGCAGGTATGGTTTCAGGCGCAGCTATGGTATTCATTTGGAAGCTTGTACTCAATCCTCAATTAGGCGGTGTATTCTCAATTTATGAGCTGTTGCCCGCATTCCTTACATCAAGCTTAGTAATAATTGTTGTTTCTCTTTTGACAAAGGAACCGTCAAAGGAAATTCAAACCGAATTTGAGCTTGTAAAAGCAGGAAAAGACGACGAATAAAGAATAAAGAAAAGAAGCGAAGATTTCAAAATCTACGCTTCTTTTTTTGTGCCTGAGAGCTTAAATATCTCTTTCTTGGGAAAGTATATATGGGAAATTTTTATTAACCACAATCCAAAAATAATTCGTCGGTATATCTTGTAAAAGAGTTACTTCTTTTCTGAAATCGATTTTCACCTTGCAATCTTCGATGGAAAATTCTTCCCTGTCAAAATTGCCCTCAACACCCTAA
>CAYWKY010000185.1:0-3802 GCA_964458915.1 uncultured Faecalibacterium sp. | reverse complement strand
GTGCCACACCTAAGGACTTAGAGGGCAAACGCTATTCCACATGGGATAGCCCCACAGAGAAAGCTATAATAAAAAGAGTTATGGAAAATGACGGTGGCGACTTCTCAAAGGTTACTCTTATACCAAATGTCATAACAAATGAGGCTATGGCCCTTAAAAATAATGACACCGATGCAGTGTGGATATACTACGCATGGACCGGCATTAACGCTGAGCTTTCAGGCATCGACTTTGAATATTTTGACTTTGGTGAGCTTAACAGTACCTTTGATTTTTACACTCCGATTATTATTGCCAACAATGATTTTCTTAAAAATGACCCGAAGACTGCGAAAGCCTTCCTTGCCGCCACAGCAAAAGGATATGCCTATGCTATAGAAAACCCGGAAGAAGCGGCAAATATTCTCATTGAAGGCGACACCACCGGCTCTCTTATAGGCTCAGAGGAGCTTGTTATGGAAAGCCAAAAGTGGATAAATAAAAAGTATATTGACGACGCTGACACTTGGGGTGTTATAGACCCGGAGCGTTGGGATATTTTTTACACTTGGCTCAGCGACGAGGGACTTGTTGAAAAACCAATTGCTCCCGGCACAGGCTTTACAAACGACTATCTCTCATAAAAAGGATTACTTATGGAAAAATTAAAAGCGAGTAACATAACCGTCTCTTTTGACGGCACAAAAATAATAGAAGATGTTAGTATAACCTTAAATCAAGGCGAAATAGTTTCCCTTTTAGGTGTTAGCGGCAGCGGAAAAACAACACTTTTTAATGTCCTTGCAGGTCTCAATACCCCCGATTGCGGCAGGGTACTTTTAGACGGAGAAGACATAACGGGAAAATGCGGCAAAATGAGCTATATGCACCAAAAGGATTTGCTGCTACCCTATTACACTGTCCTTGACAATGTGGCTTTGCCATTGATAGTTAAAGGTACGCCGAAAAAGGTGGCCAGAGAAAAGGCGCAGGAGCATTTTGAGTTTTTCGGTCTTAAGGGTACTGAAAAAAAGTACCCGCACCAGCTGTCGGGCGGAATGAGACAGCGAGCTGCCTTTCTTCGTACCTATCTTGGCTCTGAGGGTGTTGCCCTGCTTGACGAGCCTTTCAGTGCTCTTGATACCATAACTAAAACTGCGGTTCATCAGTGGTATTTAGACATAATGAAAGAAATCAAGCTATCTTCTCTTATGGTTACTCACGACATTGACGAAGCCATTTTGCTGTCGGACAGAATCTACATTCTTTCCGGCAATCCCGGTAAAATCACCATGGAGATTAATATTGATTTGCCACGGCCGAGAAATAATTCGCTTTTAATGAGCGACGAGTTTTTAACAATCAAGCGAAAAATTGTGGAAAAAATAGGCTTTATCGGCTGATTTTACAAAATAAATCCCCTCATAATCTAAGCCTTATGTGGCAAGATAATGAGGGTGATTTTTTTATGAAGCAAAAGCAAAACAGTAGCTTCCCTTACGATAATCCTTATCGATTTGATAAAATTGACGACTATATCTACGATAGATATAACTCAATAAGAAGCCGAAAAAAGAGAATAGAAACAGAAATGAAAATTAAAAAGGAAATTAATAAATGAGACCACAGGGGACAGGTACATTTTGTGTTGCAGAACCTGTCCACTGTTACACTGTCCTCTGTGGTTTATTTCCTATGGTTTACAGTAGCTTTCCACCTTACGGCAGTAAAAAGCCACACTTTTTCATAGCCTTTGAAAGAGTTCTGTTTGCCACTCTTGATGCGCTTTCTGCACCCTTGGCAGCAAGCTCTTTAAGATAAGCAGGGTCTTTCATATACATTTCATATTTTTCTCTTACCGGGCGAAGTTCCTCAACAACTGCCTCACCAACAGCGTTTTTAAAATCACCATAGCCTTTACCGCTGAACTCATTGGCTATCTGCTCAAAGTCCAATCCGGTACAGCAAGAATAAATTCCCATAAGGTTGTTAATGCCATCCTTGCCTTCGCCGTAATATACACCGCCTTCAGAGTCGGTAACAGCACTTCTGATTTTCTTCATAATAGTTTCAGGCTTGTCGAAAACGCTGACAAAGCTTTTGGGGTTCGGGTCAGACTTGCTCATTTTCTTTGTCGGGTCTTGAAGTGACATAACTCTTGCACCGTTTTTGCCGATGTAGGGGTCGGGAATAGTGAAGGTCTTGCCATAAATGCCGTTAAAGCGACCGGCAATATCTCTTGCAATTTCAAGGTGCTGCTTTTGGTCTGCGCCAACAGGTACCAAATCAGCTTGATAAAGAAGAATGTCTGCTGCCATAAGTACGGGATAAGAGAAAAGACCTACATTGACATTATCTGCGTGTGAAAGTGACTTATCTTTAAATTGAGTCATTCTGGACATTTCGCCAAACTGAGTGTAGCAATTAAGTATCCAAGCAAGCTGTGAATGTGCCGGTACATGGCTTTGAATGAAAATTATATTCTTTTCCGGGTCAAGACCAATTGCCAATAACAAAGCGAAAACCTCTAAGGTTTGCTCTCTGAGCTTTTTCGGGTCTTGTCTGACAGTTATAGCGTGTAAATCGGCAACAGCAAAGGCACTGTCGAACTCATCACCGAGAGTTTTCCAGTTTTTAAGAGCGCCTAAATAATTGCCTAAGGTTGGGATACCCGAAGGTTGTATGCAGGAAAGTATTTTTTTCTTTTTTTGTGCCTGCTCATCAGGGATAATAATTTTTTCTTCCATAATAAAAATCCTTTCAAAATAAAATAAAGACCTGCTCCTCAAAAGGAACAGGTCATAACTGTTTTAGCCACCTTTATTGGTACGCACTGACATGCGCGCCCAAAATAACGGATTGAGCCTGCCGTCGATGCCTACTGAAATTTCGGATCGCCCTCCCGGGTCCATTCACTTAAAAATTCACTGCCGCTTTACACCCACTGCGACTCTCTGAAAGCTTCCTTTTAAGCTACTACTCCCGTTCAACGGTTTATATTATTAAAGTATTAACATTGTAATTCATACAAGGACTTTTGTCAAGTATTATTTGCCTGCAAGAGTTATGTTTTCAATATCCGGGTCATTTGGAATAAGAAGTCGTTTAATAAGAATATATGTCAGCCCCTTAACAGAAGCTTTGCTCATTTTATCCGGATTCTCGAACCAATATTTAACGGTGCTGTAAAAGCCGCCGGACAGGAAAATATAGAAAAATTCATAGCTGACCTTTGATTTTTCGCCGTGAGCCTGACGGAAATAATTATAGTTGAAGTCGCTGAATATTTTGCTTATTCTGTCTGTAAAGGTTGCCGAATATGATTCATCAAGCAGCATCATAACAACATCCTTTCGACTTTCAAAAAGATCTATAAGGCTGTCAATAGTTGCATAAACATTTTTCGGAAAGCCCAAGCTTTCAAGCTCGGATAACATGGAATTGGCCTCAGTCAACAAATTCTCTTCAATATCGGCAACAAGGGCACCTATGTCTTTATAATGAAAGTAAAAAGCGTTACGGCTGAGCTGTGCGTTTTCGCAAAGAGCCTTAACGGAGATTTTGCTTAAGGGTGCTTCCTTTGCCAGATTTGCAAGACTTGTTTCAAATGACTTTTTTGTTTTTTTAACACAAGCGTATTCTTTAGTAGCCATTGTTTCACCTCTTAAATATGATTTATAACACTATGTTTAAATTATTTCAAAATCTGTTTTTTATGTATCTTATGGTACAAAACATATAAGTATTGTATCATATTCTATAAATATAACATAATTATTATAACATATAAAAGATAATATTAACAAATTATTAAAAGTAATTG